>NZ_JBHVWC010000093.1:20774-33145 GCF_042882445.1 Kitasatospora sp. NPDC058218
GGGCCGGGGGGCGCGCTCCCCCCCCGGACCGGCCCGGGGCCCGGGACAACCCCCCCCACCCGGGGTACGGCGCCCCCCCCGTTTGGGGGGGGGGGGGCGCCGCCACGTGGGCGCGACCGGGCGCTACCCGGCTACTTCACGACCTCGCTCCTTCACGACCTCGGCGGCGTCCCCGGCCCCCGCCGCTCCCTGGGCGGGCACCCCGCCGGCGGGGTGCCCGGACTGCGGGCTCCAGCGCCGCTCGACGCCGGCCAGCCGCCAGTAGGCGATCGCCGCCGCCCAGACCACCACGAACAGTCCGACGATCACATAGCCGACGTTGTCCAGCGAGAGGTCCGCGATCCAGCCGCTCACCGGGTCGGTGAGGTCCAGCTTCTCGTGCAGGACGCCGACCAGTTCGATGGTCCCGATGATGAACGCCACCGCGATCGACAGCCCAGTGATGGTCAGGTTGTAGTACACCTTGCGCACCGGGTTGGAGAACGCCCACTGGTAGGCGAAGTTCATGAACGTCCCGTCCAGGGTGTCGAACAGGCTCATCCCCGCCGCGAACAGCAGCGGCAGGCAGACGATCGCGTACCAGGGCAGCCCGGAGGCCGCGCCGGACCCGGCCATCACCATCAGCGTGACCTCGGTCGCGGTGTCGAAGCCGAGGCCGAGCACCATGCCCACCGGGAACATCTGGCCGGGCCGGGTGATCGAGCGGGTCGCCCGGTTCAGCACCCGGGCGAGCAGGCCGCGCGAGTTGAGGTGCTCCTCCAGCTCCGCCTCGTCGAAGCGACCCGCCCGCATCGACCGGAACACCCTGAGGATGCCGAACAGGGCGGCCAGGTTGAGCGCGCCGATCAGGTAGAGGAAGGCACCGGAGGCCGAGGTGCCGACCACGCCCAGCCACTGGTGGGTGGGCGAGTCGTCGTCCATCAGCGTGTTGGCCAGCTGCGCGCCGCCCGCCACCAGGGCGGCCATCAGGACCACCATCGAGGAATGCCCGAGGGCGAACCAGAAGCCCACCGAGACGGGCCGCTTGCCGTCCGCCATCAGCTTGCGGGTGGTGTTGTCGATCACCGCGATGTGGTCGGCGTCGAAGGCGTGCCGCATGCCGAGGGTGTACGCGGTGATCCCCAGGCCCACCCCGAAGACCTGGGTGCCGACCGCGTAGCCCTCGGGTGCGACCAGGAAGAAGAGCGTCCCGAAGGCCACCACGTGCATGGCCAGGATCACCCCCATCAGCCCGGCCGTGCGGATGGTGTCCTCGCGCTTCCAGCGGAAGGTGGGCAAGGCGGAGGGCGCCGCGGGGGCGGCGGTTTCGGGCAGGGTCATCTTCGGATCACGCTCCAGCACCTCGTGGAAAGTCCTTCGTGAGATGCCGTGGCCGGTCTCCTGGCTTACGGGGCTCCCGTGCCCGCCTTCCCGGGTGCGCAGGGCACCCAGTGGCGTCGTGGACACGGACGACTCCCCCGATCACAGTGGCGAGGGCCGCTCCGGACTCCGGGCTCCTGAGAGCCCGTCACCGGTCTTCCCGAGCACCACGGCGGGCAACACCGTAGGTGCCGCCGCCACACCCTTGCAAGGCTGCGCACCTGCGCAGGTGTCCGGAATCACAGGCCCGGGGCTGCAAGAATGTCCGCATGCATCTCGTACCGGCCGACCGCGCGGGCCACCGCACCATCGACGGACACCGGGTCTGCGAGGCCATCGCCGCGATCGGCGACCCCGGGCACGTCCGATCCTGGGCCGAGCGGTTCTCGCTGCTCGCCGACCCCGGTCGGCTCGCCCTGCTGCTCGCCCTGCACCGGGCCGGCCCGCTCGCCGTCACCGACCTGGCGGTCGCCACCGGCATGCGCGACCCGGCCGTCTCCCAGGCGCTGCGGCTGCTGCGCACGGCGGGCGTGGTCACCGGCGACAAGGACGGACGTGTGGTGCGCTACCGGCTGCTGGACGACGCGATGCGCCCCCTGCTGGACGCGTGCGCCGCCGCCGAGCACCACGAGCCGACCGACGCGCCCGACCACCACGAACCCAGGCGGCACGCACCCGCCGCCGCGGCCGGCTGACCCGCCGTCCGGCCAACCACCCCGGCAGGGGCCCGGGTGAGTACGATCTTCGTGTGCTGATCCGCCGCAGGCCCCGGGCCCGGACCTGGCCCGACGACGACCGCTGGAACACCCGGCCGGTCGAGGCACGCGTCCTGGCGGTCGTCCGCACCCTCACCTCCGCCACCCGCGTCCTCGACGTGCTCAGCCTGCTCCGCGACCGCGACGGCATCCGCTTCTACCTCACCGTCAACCCCGGCTCCGCCTTCACCGCCGGGCTCGACGAATTCCTGCGCGCCCTGCCCGGGTTCACCGTCCTGGACTGGCCGGAGGCCGTCCGGCACCGCTTCGACCTGGCCGTCGCCTGCGCCGTGCACTCCTCGATGAGCCGACTCGACGCCCCGCTGGTCGTCCTGCCGCACGGCGCCGGCTACAACCGCCTGGTGAGCCAGTCCACCGGGGACAGCGTCACCGCCGCCGGCCTCTCCCGGCGCGAACTGACCCACCGCGGACAGGTGTTCGTCGACGTCCTCGGCCTCTCCCACGAGGAGCAGCTGGACCGGCTGCGGATCTCCTGCCCCGAGGCGCTGCCGCACGCGCGGGTGGTCGGCGACCCGTGCTTCGACCGGATGCTGGGCAGCCTCGACGCCCGGGACGCCTACCGCGCCGCCCTCGGCGCCGTGGACGGCCGCCGACTCGTGGTGGTCAACTCCACCTGGAGCCGGCACTCGTTGTTCGGCCGCCACCCCCGGCTGCCGCTGCGACTGGTCGACCGGCTCCCCGCCGACGAGTACGCGGTGGCCGTCGTCCTGCACCCCAACATCTGGGCCCGGCACGACCCGCAGGCCCTGCTCGCCGACGCCGAGCGCTCCGGGCTCCGGCTCGTCCCGCCGCACCAGGGCTGGCAGGCCGCACTGGTCGCCGCCGACTGCCTGATCGGCGACCACGGCTCGGTGTCCTTCTACGGCGCCGCGCTGGAGCGCCACACCCTGCTGGTCGCCACCGGCGCCGAGGAGCTCGACCCGCACTCCCCCGGCTACGCCTTCGGCCAGGCCGCGCCGCCGCTCGACCCCGACGGCGACCTGCTGGCCCAGCTCGAAGAGGCCGTGGCGAAGCACGATCCGGCGGCGCTGCGCCCGATCACCGACCGCTCGCTCGGCCGGCGCGGGCAGTCGGCCCGGCTGCTGCGCCCCCTGCTCTACTCCTACCTGCCACGGCTCGACGAACCGGCGGAGGAGCCCCGGCCGGCGCCCTACCCCGACCCGCGACCGCTGCCGGGGAGCACCCGCGGCCCGTCCGCCTACGACGTGGAGGGGACGGTCTCCGGCACCGAGGTCGGCCTGCGGCGCTACCCCGTCGGAGCGGACCACGGGCCCGCCCGCGGGATCTACGCGGTCCGCGCCGAGGAACGCCGGCTCGAACTGCGCGACGTCGCCGAGGTGCTGGCGCGTACCGAGGTCCGGGCCGAACTGCCCGCCGAGCGCTGGCTGGCCGATGCCTTCCGGTCCCCGGGGCTCGGCCTGGCGGTGGCCGCCCTCGGCAAGAGCCGTCACCTGCTGCGGCTGCCCGCGGGCCTGATGCTGGAGGCACACGCCGAGCGGCCGTGGGGCGCACCGAAGCCGCTGCTCGACCCGCTGCTGCTCGGCGCGGCCGTGGCCCTCTGGCTCCAGCAGGGCGGCGACGCGCAGGCCCTGCCGCAGAGCGGGCTCACCGTCCGCACGGGCGAGCGCCGCGTCCGGGTCACCTTCACCGCCCAGCCGTAGCCGCCCGCACCGGCCCGCCGGCCGCCCGCCACCGCCCGGCTCCCGGCCACCACCGCCCGGCCGGCGCTCCGCTACCCGCCGAGGACGCCCGCCCGCGCCCGCAGCTCGCGCAGCCGGGCCCGGGCGCTCCCGGCCAGCTCCACGTCGCCCAGTTCGTCCGCCAGTTCGGCGAGCAGTTCGCGGGCCTGGGCCTCCTTGACCAGCTCGTCCCGCGCGGCGGCCCGGTCCGCGGCCGAGGAGACCAGCCGCACGGCCTCCGCCGGCCGCCCCAGCGCCCGGAGCGCCCGGCCCCGGACCAGCGGCAGCTTCACCAGCATCGAGCGGTCCCGCGTCTCCTCGGCCAGCGCGGTCGCCTCCTCCAGGACGGCCAGGGCCGCCGCCCCGCGGCCCGCCGCGATCAGCGCCTGACCCAGCTGGTAGCTCTGCACGGCCACGCCGTGCGGGTCCCCCGCGTTGGCCTCCCGGGCCCGGGTGAACAGCTCCACGGCCCGCTCGGGCCGGCCGTCGGCCAGGCAGAGCAGTCCCTCGGTCTCGACCAGCACACCGGCCAGCCGCGGGTCGTCCACCAGCGGCAGCAGCCCGGTCGCGGCGGCCAACTGCTCGGCCGCCGCCGGGTACTGCCCCAGCTCGTAGTGGGCCCGGGCGAGCTGGTTGCGCATCCGGATCGCGGCGTCCGGGCGGTTGTCCCACTGCGCCGCCTCGACGCCCAGGAGGTGGGAGGCGATCCAGTCGCCGTAGTGCTTGCGGCCGTGGTAGAGCGGCCAGAGCGACTCGCAGAGCCGCCAGACCTCGCCGTGCCAGCCCTGCTCGGCGGCCGCCGTCAGGACCGCCAGCAGATCGGCCCGCTCGACCTGCAACCAGGCCATCGCCCCGACCGGGTCGGCGAAGCCCGGCAGTGACGCCTCCGGGGGCTCCTGCAGCCTCAGCCGGTCGCCGAGGACCGCCCGGTCGGCCACCGCGGCCCGGCCCCGGTAGTAGGCCACGATCCGCCGCAGCAGCTCGTGGCGCCCCGGGTCGGTCCGCGCATGCCGCCGGGCGTGCAGCCGGACCAGGTCATGCGTGCGGTAGCGCTCCTCCGGGTCCGGGGTCTCATCCGCCACCGGGCGCAGCAGGTGGGCCCGCACCAGCTCGCCCAGCGCCTCGTCGGCCCGCTCGACCCCGGCCGCCTCGGCCAGCTCGGGGGTGAGGTGCCAGCCCGGGTGCACCCCCAGCAGGTGGTAGAGCCGGCGGGTGTGCGCGGGGAAGTGCGCGTACACGGCCTCGAACGGTTCGGCCACGGAGCCCTCCCGGTGCTCGATCGCCGCCAGTCTGCCGCCCTCGTCCGCCAGCTCGGCCACCACCCGCTCCACCGGCAGGCCGCCGCGGGTGAGCAGCTCGGAGCCGACCGCCTGGAGGGCCAGCGGCAGCCCGCCGCAGAGCCGCACCAGGTCGTGGAGCTGGTCGTCGGTGCCCCGACCCGGGCCGAGCCAGCTGCGGACGAGGTCCGACCCGGCCTCGGGGAGCAGCGGCTCGACGTCGAGCAGGGTCGCGCCCGCCAGGGCCAGGCCCGGCAGCCGGGTCCGGCCGGTGACCACGACCAGCCCGGCCGTCGGGAGCAACGCCCGGACCTCCGAGGCGTGTTCGACGTTGTCGAGGAAGACCAGCAGCCCGCCCGCCGAGGTGACCGTCCGGAACAGCGCCGCCCGCTCGGGCAGGCGCTCGGGCACGAAGTCCCGGTGGACCCCGAGCGCCCGCAGGAAGCCGCCCAGGACCTCGCCCAGGTCGACGCCGCCCTGATGGCGGACGGTGGTGAGATCCGCGTACAACTGACCGCTCGGGAAGCTGCGGGCGTTCTCCTCGGCCCACCGCGCGACCACCTCGGTCTTGCCGACACCGCCGAGCCCGGTCAGCGCGACGACCGACGGGCGCAGCGGATCCGTCCGCTCCAGCGCGGCGGTCAGCGCGGCGAGTTCCACGCCGCGGTTGACGAACGCGCCGCTGGAGGGCCGGATCTGGCGGGGCGCGCCCGCGGGCGGCGCCGGCGCCTGAACGAAGGTGTGCGCCTGCACCACGTTTCCGTGCACCGTGCCCGACACGATGTTGGCCGCCTCGTAGCCGTCCATCCGCCCGCTCCCTCCGCGCCGGCCCAAGTGCCTTCGGCGCATGGGGGGGCGGGGTCGCCCACCCCTCACGTCTCGAAGGCCCTCAGCCTACGGTGGATCCTGAGCCCGCATCACCTCTCCCGCACCAGGCGGGCGAATCGGCGCAGCGAGCGCCCGGCCAGCGGATCGGTGGCGGGCCGCAGCGCTCGGCCGAGCAGGCCGCCGGCCGGGGTGCGGAAGGCGCCGAGGAAGGCGAAGCGGGTGCCCTCCGGTTCCGCCCGGGCCGCCATGCCGCCGAGCAGGAACCGGCTGCGCATCAGGCACCAGCCGGGCTCCAGCTCCAGGTCGAAGCGGGCCCGCAGCCCGGTCCGGCCGATCACCAGGGCCTGCGGGCGGCCGCCCTCCCGGGGGGCGGCGAGGCGGACCTCGCGGATGTCCGGCAGCCAGCGCGGCAACCCGCCCTCCAGGTCGGCCGCGGCGGCCCAGACCTGGTCGAAGGGCGCGTCCAGCAGCGCCTCCCGGACGGCGGCGCCGGGGGTGACGGCGGCGATGACGTGCAGGCTGCGCACCGGGTCGAAGGCGGCCACCGGCCAGGGGGTCTGCGCGCTCACTGCTGCCACGCCCTTCGGAAGCTGAGTCGGGCCCGGGACAGCCGGGACTTCACGGTGCCGGGCGCCACGCCCAGCAGTTCGGCGGTGGCGCGCTCGTCCAGGCCTTCGAGGTCGCGCAGCACCAGCACGGCCCGGTGCTCGGGCGTCAGCCGGGCCAGGACGTCCTCGATGTCGGTGGCGAGCTGAGGGTCGCCCGGGCGCGGCAGCTCCGACAGGTCGGCGGGGACGCAGTGCGCCACCCTCCGGACGTGCCGGACGGCCTCGCGGACGGCGATCGAGCGCACCCAGCCGAACAGCGCGGCCGGCTCCCGGAGCTGGCGCAGCTTGCGGAAGACGGCGATCAGCGCCTCCTGGGTGGCGTCGGCGCCGTCGTCCAGCGCGATCGGGCCGCAGAGCCTGCGCACGTACGGCGTGACCAGCTCCAGCAGTTCGCCGACGGCCAGCTGGTCGCCCCGCTGGGCGGCGCGGACCAGCGCGGCGACGTCCGGCTCGGCCGGGGCGGCATCGGGTTCTTCGGGACCATCCACATCCGGGTGAGAGGCCCCGAACCGGCCGGACGTTCCCTCGCTCCCGCGACTTCCTGGTGTGACGCTCGCCACCGGAACGTACGGCCCCGCCGCCCGCTCCTGCGGGGTGACAGACCGTCGAGAACCCCGGGAGACTCCGTGAACCGCCACCGCACCGCCGCCCTCGCCGTCGCCGGCGTGCTCGCCGCCGACGGCCTGCTGCACGTCTACTGGGCCACCGGCAGCACCTGGCCCGCGCCGGACGCGGCCTCGCTCTCGCACGCGGTGCTCAACGCCGAGGTGCCGTTCACCCCGCGCGTGGTGCTGCCGCTGGCCGCCCTGCTGTTCTCGGGCGCGACCGTGGTGCTCGCCCGCGGCGGGCTGCTCGACGGCGCGGCCCGCCGGCTGCCCGGCGTCGTGCTGCGCTGGGGCCCGCGCGCGGTGGCCGGCGGGCTGCTCGCGCGCGGGCTGGCCGGGCTGGTCTGGGCGAGCGGGACCGGCACCGAGCCCGGTTCGGCCTTCCACCGGCTCAACCTGGTGCTCTACACCCCGCTCTGCCTGGTCGGCGCGGCCGCCGCCCTGACCGTGGCACGCGGCCCGCGGCGCTGACCGCGCGCCCGGGCCGGGCGAGCCGCCCGGCTACGCCTGCTGGCAGGCGGGGCACCAGAAGAGGTTGCGCGCCGCGTGCTGCTCCGTCCGCACGTCGGTGCCGCAGACCAGGCAGGGCATGGCGGCCCGGCGGTAGACGTAGACCTCGCCGCCGTGGTCGTCCACCCGCGGCGGCCGGCCCATCGCCTCGGGGGTGTGCTCGGGGCGGACGGTGTCGATCCGGCCCGCGCCGACGCCCTCGCGCATCAGGGCGACCAGGTCGGCCCAGATGGCCTCCCACTCGGCCCGGGTGAGGTCGCGCCCGGCCCGGTGCGGGCTGATGCCGTGGCGGAACAGCACCTCCGCGCGGTACACGTTGCCGACGCCGGCCAGCACCTTCTGGTCCATCAGCAGCGCGGCGACCGTCGTCCGGCTGCCGGACACCCGCCGCCAGGCCAGCTCCGGATCGGCGTCGGCGCGCAGCGGATCGGGCCCGAGGCGGGCGGCGACGGCGTCCTTCTCGGCACCGGTGATCAGCGCGCAGGTGTTCGGGCCCCGCAGGTCGGCGTGGGCGTCGTCGTTCTGCAGCCGCAGCCGGACCAGGCCGACCGGCTCGGGCGCGGGGCCGTCACCGAAGGTGAATCCGCCGTAGAGGCCGAGGTGGATGTGCACCCAGGCGCCGCCCTCGAAGCCGAGGAAGAGGTGCTTGCCGGTGGCCTCCGCCCCGGTCAGCACCTGGCCGTCGACCAGCGCGGCGCCGTCGGCGAACCGGCCCTGCGGGCTGCTGGCCCGGACCGGTCGGCCGCCGAAGGCCCTGGCGTTCTCGGCGGCGAGGCGGTGGATGATGTGGCCTTCCGGCACGGGCGTCGGCTCCCCCGGGTGGTCGAACAGGACGCGTCCATCATCGCAGCCGGC
Organism: Kitasatospora sp. NPDC058218; assembly: GCF_042882445.1. Taxonomy (NCBI): domain Bacteria; kingdom Bacillati; phylum Actinomycetota; class Actinomycetes; order Kitasatosporales; family Streptomycetaceae; genus Kitasatospora; species Kitasatospora sp. NPDC058218. Next base: position 29,272 of record NZ_JBHVWC010000093.1, read on the forward strand.
ACCGACAGGGCCCGGGGGCCGAAGCCCGAGCGGACCGGCGCCCGAGCGGACCCGAGCTCAGCAGACCGGGGCTCAGCGGACCGGGATGCCCATCAGCCGGGCCAGGATCACCCGGTCCAGCTCCGCGGCGGTGGCCGCGACGTCCAGGTGGGAGTTGTCGATGATCGGCAGCCCGGAGTTGTACCAGCCGGCCATCCGCCCGTGGATCCGGGCCACCTCCTCGTCGCTCAGCCGCCGGTTGCCGCTGCGCCGGGCGTTGCGGCTCAGCACGGAGTCGAGGCTGGGCAGCAGCACGACCGCGATCATCCCGGGGCCGATGTGCCGCTTCCAGCCGCCCAGGCCGATCGCCGGGCGGTCCGGGAAGACGGCGTCGTCGATGATGCAGGAGATGCCGTTGGCCAGGTAGTTGCGGCAGGCGAAGCCACAGGTGCGACGGGCCAGCCGGTACTGCGCCTCGGAGGCGTTGTTCCAGCCGGACTGCGGGTTGGCGAAGCCGGACTGCACCCACTCGCGGACGTCGTCGAGGCTGATGTGGGCGGTGGGCGTGGGCCGGCGCTCGGCCCAGTGCCGGGCGACGGTGGTCTTGCCCGCGCCGGCCGGGCCGATCAGCAGCACGGCGAGCGGTCCGGACGGCGTGTGCGGCTGCGGCGGGTGGGCCGGGAGCTGGACGGGCGAGCCGGAGGGCAGCAGGAAGTGCCCGGTGGCCCCGGCGGGAACCGGCGCTGGCGCCGCCGCGGTGGGACCGGCCGGCGGCGCGACGGGAGTCACCGGCGTAGCGGCCGGCTGCGCCGCGGGCCGAACGCCGTACGGGGGCCGGCCCGCGGGCTCGCGCGCGGACTGGGTCGCACTGTGGCGGACGGACTGGGTCGCCGCCTGCGGTACTCCCCGGGACGCGCCCGGTGCGGCGCCGACGGGCGACGCGGCGGTGGCGCTGCCGGGGTACGGCGGGGCCGGCGGAGCGACGGGACGTGGGGGGACTTGTCCACCCCCGGCGTACTGCGTCACGGTCACCTCCCGACTTCTTTCAGCGGGGACACTACACGGCGGCCCCGCAGCGGGCACAGTCCGCCGCCGGGCCGCTGACGAGGGCCGGGGTACCGGATCGGGCCGGCCGTGGCCGCACCGATCCGGTACCCCGGGCCCGGGTGTCAGCGGGTGGTGAGCTGCCCGCCGAGGGCCCGCAGGGCCAGCTCGTACGAGCCGAGGCCGAAGCCGGCGATGGTGCCGGAGGCGACGGCGGCGATCACCGAGGTGTGCCGGAAGGTCTCCCGGGCGTACGGGTTGGAGATGTGCACCTCGATCAGCGGCGCGGTCCGCTGGGCGGCGGCGTCGCGCATCGCGTACGAGTAGTGGGTGAAGGCGCCCGGGTTGATCACCACGGGCACCCCGCCGTCGGCGGCCTCGTGCAGCCACTCCACCATCTGCTGCTCGGAGTTGGTCTCGTGCACCTCGACCTCGAAACCGAGCTCCTTGCCGAGCGCGGTGCAGCGCTCGACCAGCCCGGCGTAGGAGGTGGCACCGTAGACGTCCGGCTCGCGGCTGCCGAGTCGGCCGAGGTTGGGGCCGTTGAGCACCATCACCCGGGTCACGAGGAGACCTCCGCGTAGGCGGCGACCAGCAGGGACGGGTCGGGGCCCTCCAGCATGGAGGTCCGGCCGAGACCGTCCAGGACGATGAAGCGCAGCAGGTCGCCGCGCGACTTCTTGTCGATCTTCATGGCGTCCAGCAGCTTCGGCCAGGCGTCCGCGCGGTAGCTCAGCGGCAGACCGACCGAGGCCAGTACGGTGCGGTGCCGGTCGGCCGTCTCGTCGTCCAACCGGCCGGCCAGGCGGCCGAGTTCGGCGGCGAAGACCATGCCGATGGAGATCGCGGCGCCGTGCCGCCACTTGTAGCGCTCGTTGCGCTCGATGGCGTGGCCGAGGGTGTGCCCGTAGTTGAGGATCTCGCGCCGGCCGGACTCCTTGAGGTCCCCGGAGACCACGTCGGCCTTGACCTGGACGGCCCGCCGGATCAGCTCGACGGTGTGCGGCCCGGCCGGGCTCCTGGCGCCCTCCGGGTCCGCCTCGATCAGGTCGAGGATGACCGGGTCGGCGATGAAGCCGCACTTGATGACCTCGGCGAGGCCGGAGACGTAGTCGTGCTTGGGCACCGTCTCCAGGGTGTCGAGGTCCGCCAGCACGCCGACCGGCGGGTGGAAGGACCCGACCATGTTCTTGCCCTCGGCGATGTTGATGCCGGTCTTGCCGCCCACCGCCGCGTCGACCATGCCGAGCAGCGTGGTGGGCATGGAGACCCAGCGCACCCCGCGCAGCCAGGTGGCGGCCACGAAGCCGGCCAGGTCGGTGGTGGTGCCGCCGCCGAGGCCGACGATCACGTCGCTGCGGGTGAACCCGGTCTGGCCGAGCACCGACCAGCAGTACGCGGCGACCTCGGCGCTCTTGGCGTCCTCGGCGTTGGGCACCTGGAGGACGATCGCCTCGTAGCCCTCGCCGAGCAGGTCCTCGCGGATGGCGTCGGCGGTGGCGGCCAGCCCCTCGGGGTGGATCAGCGCGACCCGCTTGGCCTGGGTGCCGATCAGCGATCCCAGCTCGCCGAGCAGTTGGTGTCCGATCAGCACGTCGTACGGGTCGTGGCCGGCATTGCCACCGACGTGAATCCTGACGATGTCACTCATGGGGGGTCTTCAGCTCCAGTGCTTCCATTACGGCGTCCGCGACCTGCCCGGGGGTGCGGTCCGCGGTGTCGACGACGGCGGTGGCCACCTCCAGGTACAGGGGCCGACGCGCCTCCATCAACTCACGCCAACGCGCCCGGGGATTGACCGCCAGCAACGGACGCGGCGCGTCCAGCCCCACCCGCCGGACCGCGTCCGCCAGCGGCACCTCCAGGAACACCACCGGCAGATCGCGCAGCAGCGCCCGGGTCGCCTCGGCCATCACCGCACCGCCGCCCAGTGCCAGCACACCCTCGTGGCCCTGTGCGGCGCTGCGCACGGCGGCCGCCTCCAGCTCGCGGAAGTGCGGCTCGCCCTCGTCGATGAAGATCTCCGGAATCGGCTTGCCCGCCGACTTCTCGACATCGGCGTCGGTGTCCCGGAACCCGACGCCCAGGCGCTCGGCGAGGTCCCGCCCGACGGTGGACTTGCCACTGCCGGGCGGACCGACCAGCACCACCAGGGGCGCGGTCATCGGACGATCAGGTTGTCCAGGTACCCCTGGACGTTGCGCCGGGTCTCGGACACGTGGTCGCCACCGAACTTCTCGCTCACCGCGTCCGCCAGCACCAGCGCCACCATCGCCTCCGCGACGATGCCCGCCGCCGGCACCGCACAGACGTCCGAACGCTGGTGGTGCGCCTTGGCCGGCTCACCGGTCCGCACGTCCAGCGTCTGCAGGGCGCGCGGCACCGTGGCGATCGGCTTCATCGCCGCACGGACCCGCAGCAGCTCCCCGGTCGACAGGCCGCCCTCGGTACCACCCGAACGGCCCGAGGTCCGCCTGATCCCGTCCGCGGTCGGCACGATCTCGTCGTGCGCCTGCGAACCGGGCACCCGGGCCAGCTCGAAACCGTCACCGACCTCGACACCCTTGATCGCCTGGATCCCCATCAACGCCGCGGCCAGCCGCGCGTCCAGCCGCCGGTCCCAGTGCACGTGCGAGCCGAGGCCGACCGGCACGTTGTACGCCAGCACCTCGACCACACCACCCAGGGTGTCGCCGTCCTTGTGGGCCTGGTCGATCTCCGCGACCATCGCCTTCGACGCGTCCTGGTCCAGGCAGCGCACCGGATCCGCGTCCAGCCGGGCCTCGTCCGAAGGCAACGGCAGCACCCCGGCCGGAGCCTTCGCCGCCGCCAGCTCGACCACGTGGCTCAC
>NZ_JBHVWC010000094.1:0-5006 GCF_042882445.1 Kitasatospora sp. NPDC058218
TGGCACGCTGTTGAGTTCTCAAGGAACGGACACTTCCTTCGGACCGCCTTCCAGCGGGCCCTCCGGGCGCTTCGTTCTTTCGTGTTCCCAGCTTATCAGATCCTCGCGGCCGTTCTTACCGGCGCTTGTTTCTCCGAATTCCCGCTGGGGGGATTTCCTTCGACTTCGCTCCGAAGCTTATCAAAGCTTTCGGTGTGCTCAGTTCCGGGGGTTTACCTCGTCAAAGGGCGCGCACTTCGAGAAATGCGATCGCCCTGATTCGGCGGTGTCGTAGACACTAACGCCTCGGACCGGATGTTGTCCAACCGGTCCCAACCGTTGAAACCTACTAGCCCGCTCTTGCCACGTCAATGGTTTGACCGGGATGCGAGAAGAGTAGCAGGTCAGCGGCCTGTCGATCACATCGGCTCAGGCCGCGACCGGCTGAAGGTCCGCCCGGTCGGCCGCGTCCAGGTCTCCGGTCTCCCCGCCCGCGGCGGCCTTCCGGCCCAGGACGAGGGCGTAGAGGAGGAACGCGACCTCGGCCAGCGCGCCGATCGCGATGCGGGCCCAGGTGGGCAGACCGGAGGGGGTCACGAAGGCCTCCAGAACACCGGAGACCGCCAGCACCGTCGCGAGGCCGATGGCCATGCCGATGATGCTCCGGCCCTGTTCGGCGAGGGCCGTCCCCCGGGTCCGCGGACCGGGGTCGATGATCGTCCACCCCAGGCGCAGCCCCAGACCGCCGGCCACGAAGACGGCGGTCAGTTCCAGCAGACCGTGCGGAATGAGCAGGCCGAGGAAGACGTCGAGCCGGCCGGCCGAGGCCATCAGCCCGACCCCGAGGCCGAGGTTGAGGACGTTGCTCCACATCACGAAGAGAACGGGGATGCCCAGCGCGATGCCGAACAGCAGGCACTGCACGGCGATCCAGGCGTTGTTCGTCCAGACCTGGGCCGCGAACGAGCTCGCGGGACGGTCGGAGTAGTACGCCTCGTACTCACCACCGGGCCGGGTCATCTCGCGGAGCGTCTCCGGTGTGGCCAGGCTGTTGCGGACCTCCGGGTGGGTCGCCACCCACCAGGCGATCACGGCGGTGGCCAGCAGGGAGAGGACGGCGACCGGCAGCCACCAGCGGCGCGAGCGGTAGAGCGCGGCCGGGAAGCTCACGGTGTAGTAGCGCGCGACGTCCCGCCAGCCGCTGGTGCGGGTGCCCGTGACGGCGTCGCGGGCCCGGGAGACCAGGCTGGTGAGGCGGCCCTCCAGCGTGGGGTCGGGCGCAGCGGCCTGGACCTTGGCCAGGTGACCGGTGACGCGCTGGTAGAGGGTGACCAGCTCGTCCGCCTCCTCGCCGGTGAGCCGGCGGTTCCTGGCGAGGGCGTCCAGCCGTGCCCACTCCCCCTGGTGGGTGGCGACGAAGACGTCCAGGTCCATGCGGCAGCTCCATGGTCGGCGCGGGGCGCGCGGGCAGGCGGGTGCGGACAAGTGGGCCCAGCATGCCAGGGGGAGGCGGCGCGTGGGCCGCCGGGACCTCCCTTCCCGAGCGGGTCCGCGGCCCCGTATGTTGACGACTGCAGATCACGGGGTCGTGGGGGCCGATCCGACGGACGCCGCTCCCCGCGGACCGCGGACCATGAACCACCGACGGGAACGGACGGGTGTCTTGAGCGACCTGGTGACGGGTGAGGCGGTCGTCCTCGGCCTGCGCGCGGCGAAGCTTCCGAGCCGGGCGCTGGCCACCGGGCTGGACCTGCTCGTGCAGGGCGCCGCACTGGTGGTGACGTCCCTGGTGCTGAGCTTCGCCCTCGTCGACCTCGACGGCGCGGCGCTCGCCGCCATCATGCTCGGGCTCATGGTGTTCTTCCTGGTGGCCCTGCCCGTCATGGTCGAGACCCTCACCCGCGGGCGCTCGCTCGGGAAGGCCGCGCTGGGCCTGCGGGTGGTGCGCAGCGACGGCGGGCCGGTGCGGTTCCGGCACTCGCTGGTGCGCGGGCTGGTCGGCTTCTTCGAGATCATCGTGCTGAGCGGCGTGCCGGCGGCGATCTGCTCGGCCGTGTCGTCGGACGGCAAGCGGCTGGGCGACGTCTTCGCGGGGACCCTGGTGGTCCGCGAGCGCGTGCCGGGCGCGGGCGGCGCGGCCAACGCGCTGCCGCCGGTGCACCCGCAGCTGCTGCAGTCGATCGGCGGCGAGCTGGTCGCGCTGGACCTCTCCGCCGTGCCGGAGCCGCTCTGGCTGGCGATCCGCCAGCTGCTCGGCCGGATCGGCCAGCTGGACCCGGCGGTGGCGCACCAGATGTCCGCCCGGCTCGCCGACGACCTCGCCGCCCGCACCGGCCACGCCGTCCCGTACGGACTGCACCCGGCGGCGTACCTCGGGGCGGTGCTGACCGAGCGCCAGCGGCGGGAGTGGACCAGGGCCCAGGGCTACGGTCAGCAGCAGCACCAGCCGCACCCCCACCTCCAGGCCCAGCCGCTGCCACCGGTCCCGAGCGCGCCGACCCCGGCCCCCGCGTCGCCGATGCCGGCACCGCCCGCGGCGCCCCCCGCTCCGGCCCAGCCGGCTCCTCCCGCCCCGCAGCCGGCCCCCGGCACCGGATTCGCCCCACCCGCCTGATCCCGCCCGGCGCCCCGCTACCGGCTACCGGCTACCGGCTACCGGCCGTCGAACTCGACCGGCCAGGCGTTCGGCGGCGACTCCAGCTCCTCCAGCTCCACCCCGGCGGCGGCCAGCACCACGTCCCCGGCCAGGTGCACCACCTGCTGCTCGCCCGTCTCCAGGTCGGCCACCTGGTAGCGCTCGACCAGCAGCGGCCCCGAGTCCGTCGCGTGCGTCTCCACGCCCTCCAGCAGCCAGCCCTGGTCGAAGGTGCGCGGCGCCAGCACCGGCTCGGTGAACGCGACCAGCCGCACCTTGGCACTCGCCCCCTCCCGCAGCCGCAGCAGCCGGGCGGTGGCGACCAGGAAGGCCGGCGAGCGCCCGGCGAAGCCGTGGGCCCGGTCGTGGCCCTCCACGGCGTGCTCCCCCGCCGGGTCCGCCGCGTCGGTGCGCACCCAGGCCACCCCGTCGACCGCCCCGCCGCGGACCTGCCAGCCGCCGGCCCGCAGTTCCGTCCGCAGCGGCCGGGCCCGCGAGTCCAGCGTCAGGTCGACGGTGCCGAGCACCTGCCCCTCGGGCCCGTACGTCTTGGAGACGTACCGCCAGCCGGCCGGGCCGGGCGCGCAGCTGAACCGCTCCTCGCCGAGCAGGAGGTGGTCGTGGGTGTCGTGGAGCGAGTACCGGCCGTTGGGCATGCCCGAAAGCCTACGTGGACGATCACGGCCGTCCGCCATGCAACGTTCGGTCCGGGTCCCCGCATTAGGGGGGTGGACGGCGCCGATCGGCGCCGCCGGTACGAGGGAAGGGGGGCAGGGATGGCGAAGACGGCACGCGAAGCGGAGTTCACCGCGTACGTGGCCTCCAGGAGCGGCTGGCTGCGCAAGGTCGCCTACTTGCTGTGCGGGGACTGGCACCGTGCGGACGACCTGGTCCAGGAGAGCATCACCAAGCTCTACGTGAACTGGCCACGGGCCGGTCGGGTCGAGAACATCGACGGCTACGCCCGCAAGGTGCTGGTCAACACGTTCCTCGCCGAGCAGCGATCGCCCTGGTGGCGCCGGACGACGCGCACCGGCGTCGAGCCGGACACCGAGAGCGCGGGCATCGACCTCGATGCCTCCCTCGACCTGCGGAAGGCGCTGGCCGCCCTGCCGCCACGCCAGCGGGCCACCGTGGTGCTGCGTTACTACTGCGATCTGACGATCGACCAGGCCGCCGAGGCGCTGGGCTGCTCGTCCGGCAACGTCAAGAGCCAGACCTCGCGCGGCCTGGAGGCGCTGCGCGCCACCCTCGCCGTCCGCCCCACCACCGCAGAGAGGACGTCATGACGAACAACGAGCACCGGAACCTCACGGGGCGGCTGAACTCGCTGGCCGACGAGCCCGCCCCGCCGTCCGCCGTCGACACCGGCTGGGCGGTCGTCCGCGGCCGGGTGCGGCTGCGCCGCCGGCGCCGGGCCGCGTTCGGTGCGGCGGCAGCGGTGACGGCGGCGGTCCTGACCGGTTCGCTGCTGATCCAGCCCTCCGGCGACGCCGACACACCCGCGGCGCCGGCCGCGCTCGTCGCCGCGAGCTCCGCCCCGTCCTCGGCCACGCCGTCCGCGGGCACGGACCCGTTCTTCACCGAGGCGCAGTTCGGCTGGCTGCCGGAGTGGGCCAAGGGCGCGGGCGGCATCGGCTACGGCTACGCCGACGCGCTGGGGTCGGATCACACGTCCGCCAAGGTGTGGACCAGGGGGCAGTCGACGGCGAACCTCTCGCTGACGCTCGCCCCGGGCACCGCCGAGCCCCCGCACGTCGGTCAGCACACGGTGCCGGCCCCCGCGGTCGACGGGCGTTCGGCCCACTGGCTGGTCTCCGACAATCCGCTGCCGGTCGACCCGCTGACCCTGCGCTGGCTGACGGCCTCGGGCCGGTGGGCACAACTGGACGCCTACGCGCCGAAGGAGGCGAAGCCCGAGGAGATGCTGCTGCGGGTCGCGGCCGGGGCCCGGTTCGGGCGGACGGACCTCCCGCTGCCGGTCCGCCTGACGGGGCTGCCGGCCGCGTTCAAGGTGACGGCGGTGTCCCTGCTGCGCCCGTCGGCCGTCATCGACGAGCCTTGGCGGGTCAGCCTGGTGCTCACCGCCGAGAAGCGGCAGGTCCAGATCATGGTCCAGCCGGAGGGTGCCGAGCCCGCGATCGCTCCGCCGGGCACCGACCCGCGCGCGTGCGAGGTGGAGCAGGGCGTGCGGATCTGCGCGTCGACCGCGCCCGGGGCGAACCCGGCGCTGGAGGCGATCGGCGGGCTTCCCGGGGTGCTGTCGATGACCGGGGCCGTGGGCGCGGACGAGAGCACCTGGACGACCGACGTCCTGCGCTGACCGCACCCTGACACGGCCGTGGGGGGGGCGCCCGGAGGGGGGGGGGGGCGCGGGGGTGGGGCCGGGGGA
>NZ_JBHVWC010000094.1:5016-31860 GCF_042882445.1 Kitasatospora sp. NPDC058218
CGCTTTGGTAGGGTGTGTAGTGGTCTAGGAGATGTGTTTAAGAGACAGCGTGTCGGGGTGCCGGCCACGGCCGTGTCACCGGATCAGTAGCGGTACTGGTCCGCCTTGTACGGGCCCTCGACCGGGACGCCGATGTAGTCGGCCTGGTCCTTGGTCAGGGTGGTCAGCTTCACGCCCAGCGCGTCGAGGTGCAGGCGGGCGACCTTCTCGTCCAGGTGCTTCGGCAGCACGTAGACGCCGATCGGGTACTGCTCGGTCTTCGTGAACAGCTCGATCTGGGCGATCGTCTGGTTGGCGAAGGAGTTGGACATCACGAACGACGGGTGGCCGGTCGCGTTGCCCAGGTTCAGCAGGCGGCCCTCGGAGAGGACGATGATGGTGCGGCCGTCCTCCTTGCGCCACTCGTGGACCTGCGGCTTGACCTCGGTCTTCACGACGCCCGGCAGCTGGGCCAGGCCGGCCATGTCGATCTCGTTGTCGAAGTGGCCGATGTTGCCGACGATGGCCTGGTGCTTCATCCGGGCCATGTGGGAGGCCATGATGATGTCCTTGTTGCCGGTCGTCGTGATGAAGATGTCGGCCGTCTCGACGACGTCGTCCAGGGTCGCGACCTGGTAGCCGTCCATCGCCGCCTGCAGCGCGCAGATCGGGTCGATCTCGGTGACGATGACGCGGGCGCCCTGGCCGCGCAGCGACTCGGCGCAGCCCTTGCCCACGTCGCCGTAGCCGGCGACGACGGCGACCTTGCCGCCGATCAGCACGTCGGTGGCACGGTTGATGCCGTCGATCAGCGAGTGGCGGCAGCCGTACTTGTTGTCGAACTTCGACTTGGTGACCGAGTCGTTGACGTTGATCGCCGGGAACAGCAGGTTGCCGTCGCGGTGCATCTCGTACAGACGGTGGACACCGGTGGTGGTCTCCTCGGTCACGCCCTTGATGGTGGCGGCGACCTCGGTCCACTTGTTCGGGGTCTCGACCAGGGTGCGGTTGAGCAGCTCCAGGATGATCCGGAACTCGTCGTTGTCCGCGGTCGACGGGTCCGGCGCGGCGCCGGCCTTCTCGAACTCGACACCCTTGTGGATCAGCAGGGTGGCGTCACCGCCGTCGTCCAGGATCATGTTCGGGGTCTGGCCGTTCGGCCAGGTCAGCGCCTGCTCGGTGCACCACCAGTACTCGTCCAGCGTCTCGCCCTTCCAGGCGAAGACCGGGACGCCCTGCGGGTTCTCCGGGGTGCCCTCCGGGCCGACCGCGATGGCGGCGGCGGCGTGGTCCTGGGTGGAGAAGATGTTGCAGGAGCACCAGCGGACCTCGGCGCCGAGGGCGGTGAGGGTCTCGATCAGCACGGCGGTCTGCACGGTCATGTGCAGCGAGCCGGTGATCCGCGCACCGGCCAGCGGCTGCGACGCGGCGTACTCCGCACGGATGGACATCAGGCCGGGCATCTCGTGCTCGGCCAGCTGGATCTCCTTGCGCCCGAACGGCGCCAGGGAAAGGTCGGCGACCTTGAAGTCACCGGTGATGTCGGTCGACATGCGTCTGCTCCTCGCTGATGGGGTGGGGCACGGCCAAGGTCCTGGGTGTGCGTCGCGGCACGGCGGAGGCCGCACGGGTGCGCGGCAACGCCGGGGCCACCAGCCCACGGGGGGCCGGTTCCCTGCTGCTCAGCACAAACCGTCGGAGGACCTCTCTCCCTCGACCGGCGCACGCCCGCAGGGGACGGACCACCGATCGACCGCCATCAGCAGCGACGTTCTGGCTCTGGGGACGAATCTACACCGGCGGCCCCGGAGGGCGGCTCGGTATGACCGTTTTTCGGCCTGCGGCCGCCGGATCCGACGGCCCGGCGCCCGCGACCGCCCCCGCACGGGTGAGCCGCCGAACGGGTGAGCCACCGGGCCGCCGGCGCGGCGGCGCTCAGTGCGCGGCCGGTGCCGGTCCGCCGGGCGTGGCGTACGGGTCGTCGCCCTGCGCCTCCTTCTCGGCGCTGTACACGTCGGGCTCCAGGTAGATGGCGCGGGCGATCGGGACGGCCCGGCGGACGCGGCTCTCGGCGTCGTCGATGGCCTGCGCCACCTGCGCCGCGGTGTCCTCCGCGTTGACCGCGATCTTGGCGGCCACCAGCAGCTCCTCCGGGCCGAGGTGCAGGGTCCGCATGTGGATCACGCGGGTGACGGAGTCGTGGTCGACCAGGGCGTCGCGGATCTCGGCCACCACCTCCTCGTGCGCGGACTCGCCGATCAGCAGCGACCTGGTCTCCAGCACCAGCACGATCGCGATGACGATCAGCAGCACGCCGATCGACAGGGTGCCGATGCCGTCCCAGACGCCGTCCCCGGTGATCGCGGTCAGGCCGACGCCGAACAGCGCCAGCACCAGTCCGATCAGCGCGCCGGTGTCCTCCAGCAGGACGACCGGCAGCTCCGGCGCCTTGGCCCGGCGGATGTAGGCGGGCCAACCGTGCCCGCCCTTGTCCTTGACGGCCTCGCCGTAGGCGGTGTGGAAGGACCAGGCCTCCAGCCCGATGGCCAGGACCAGCACGCCGATCGGCCAGTACCAGTTGTCCAGCTCGTGCGGGTGGGCGATCTTCTCGTAGCCCTCGTAGAGGGCGAACATGCCGCCGACGCTGAACAGCACGATGGAGACCAGGAAGGCGTAGATGTAGCGCTCGCGCCCGTAGCCGAACGGGTGCTCGGGGGTGGCCTCGCGCTGCGAGCGCTTGCCGCCGACCAGCAGCAGCACCTGGTTGCCGGAGTCGGCCAGCGAGTGGACGCCCTCGGCCAGCATGGAGGAGGAGCCGGAGAACGCGAAGGCCACGAACTTGCCGACCGCGATGCCCAGGTTCGCGGCCAGCGCCGCGACCAGGGCCTTGGTACCGCCTTCGGTGCTCATGCTCGGGTGGATCCCTCCGCCGGGGGCCGTTCACGCAGCCCGCGCTCTGCTCTGTCGAGTTCTGCCTCGGTCGAGTTCCGTCGAGCGCATACGGTACCGGGCCGCCGCGCCGGGGCTCAGGACTGCGCCGCGAGCCCCAGGTAGACGGCGGCGAAGTCGGTCAGCGCGATCAGGTCGGCCAGGGCGTGCAGCGGGTCGGGCCGGGTGCTGGCGTACTCGGTGAGCCGGACGTCGTGGGCGGCGGCCAGCCGGTGCGCCCGGGTGGCCGGGTAGCCGCGCGGGCGCTCGTCGTCGGCCGGCACCTCGGTCGGCCCCGGGTCGTCCTCGCCGGCGGCCGTGCCGCCCGGGAGGTGCCGCAGCACCAGCACCTGGAGGTGCAGCGGGTCCGGCTCGTCGACCCGGTCCCGGAAGAAGTCGTCGGGGTCGGCGCCCGCGCCGAGCTGACCGGCGAACATGCCGCGGTGCGCGGTCAGCACCTGCGGCAGCAGCCCGGCCGGCGCCGGCCGGCCGGCCCGCTCGGCGAGCTGGGCGGCGAACCGGGCGGCGGCGGCCCCGGCCACCGGTCCCTCGGCCCAGAGCAGCGGCACGGTGCCGGCCAGCCGGGCGGCCAGGCTCTTGGCGGGGTTGGTGTAGGCGGCGGCGTCCGGCCGGCAGCGCACGGCGGCCGCGTCCAGCAGGTCGGCGGTGGTGACCGGCGCGTCGTACGGCAGCTGGGTGACGCCGAGCTTCTGGGCCAGTGCGAGCAGCGGGGCGAGGTGCGCCCAGAGCGCGGCCGGGTCCTCGGCCGGGAGGTCCGGCTCGGCGGCCGGCCCGGCCGGGGGCGTGCCGTCGTCGGGCAGGTTCGACGGTACGTAGGGCAGCGGCAGCGCGCGCACCTGGAGCGCGGCCTCGGCCAGTCGGCTGCCGGCGGGGGCGGTGACGACGATGGCGCAGCCGCGCGCGTAGGCCTGTTCGGCGAGGGCGACCAGGCCCTGCTCGCCGCCGTCGGCGGAGCTGATCACCAGCAGGTCGAGCGGCCCGGCCCAGCCGGGCAGCTGCCAGGCCAGCCCGTCGGTGAAGACCGGCGGCGCGACGGACCGGTCGGTGCGCGGCACCGGCACCGCGTCGGTGGGCGGCAGGACCGCGATCAGGCTGGCGGTGCCGGCCAGGGCGGCGAGGATCTCGCCCGCCGTCAGCGCGCTGCCGTGGCCGGCCACCAGTACCGCGCGCGGGCGGCCGTCGGGGCGCAGCCGGTCGAGGCCGGCCGCGTCGGCGAGCCGCAGCGCGGTACGCACGCGCGCGCCGGCGCCGGCCAGGGCCAGCAGGGCACGGTCGTGGTCGGCGCGCTGGAGGGCGGCCGGGTCGTCGAGCAGGGTGTCGTCGAGCATGCGGCGGGCCTCCGGCTGCTGGCTGGGCGCTGCGGGCTGCGAGGGCGGGGCCGGGTGCGGGTCCGCGCCCGTGCGGGTCTTGGCCCCAAGGATCAGGCCGGGCGGCGGGCCTCGTCCACCAGCAGGACCGGAATGCCGTCGCGGACGGGGTAGGCGAGACCGCAGCCCTCACCTGTGCAGAGCAGCTCGGGGTGCTCCTCGCTGCCGCCTTCGGTGAGCGCGGCCCGGCACTGCGGGCAGACCAGGATCTCCAGCAGGAAGGATTCGAGCTTCATGGGGTGTCGGGCTCCAGATCTCGGGGGTGGCACGGCGGTGCCCCGGCCAGGAGGAAACCCTACCGGCCGGGGCACAGGCGGCGTGCGTCAGGCGCGTGCCTCGGGGCGCCCGCGGGGGCGTACGTCCGGGCGGGTCAGCCGCGGACGATGGCGAGCACGCCGTCGCGCAGCTCCGCCATCCGCGCCGGGTCCTTGGCCTCGACGTTGAGGCGCAGCAGCGGCTCGGTGTTGGAGGCCCGCAGGTTGAACCACCAGTCGGACCCGGCCACGGTGAGGCCGTCCAGCTCGTCCACGGTGGTGCCCTCCAGGCCGGCGTACGCGGCGCGGACGGCGGCGGAGCGGTCGGCCTGGTCGGCGACGGTGCTGTTGATCTCGCCGGAGGCGGCGTAGCGGTCGTACTCGGCGGTGAGCGCGGAGAGCGTGCCGTCCTGCCCGCCGAGGGCGGCCAGCACGTGCAGCGCGGCCAGCATGCCGGTGTCGGCGCGCCAGAAGTCGCGGAAGTAGTAGTGCGCGGAGTGCTCGCCGCCGAAGATCGCGTCGGTGACGGCCATCTCCTGCTTGATGAAGGAGTGGCCGACCCGGGTGCGGACCGGCTTGCCGCCGAGCTCCCGGACCACCTCGGGGACGGTCCAGGAGGTGATCAGGTTGTGGATGACGGTCGGCTCGTCCTCGCCGGCGGCCTTGGCCCGGGCGATCTCGCGGGCCGCGACCAGGGCGGTGATGGCGGACGGCGAGACCGGCTCGCCGCGCTCGTCGACGACGAAGCAGCGGTCGGCGTCGCCGTCGAAGGCGAGGCCGAGGTCGGCGCCGACCTCGCGGACCTCGGCCTGCAGGTCGACGATGTTCTTCGGGTCGAGCGGGTTGGCCTCGTGGTTGGGGAAGGTGCCGTCCAGCTCGAAGTACATCGGGACGAGCTCGATCGGCAGGCCGTCGAAGACGGTCGGCACGGTGTGGCCGCCCATCCCGTTGCCGGCGTCGACGACGACCTTGAGCGGGCGGATCGCGGTCAGGTCGACCAGGCCGAGCAGGTGGTCGGCGTAGCCGCGCAGGGTGTCCTGGGCGGACAGCGACCCGGGCTCGACGTCCAGCACGGGCACGGTGACGGTGTCGTCCTCGCCGGTCCAGGACTCGACCAGCTCGCGGATGTCGGAGAGGCCGGTGTCCTGGCCGACCGGGGCGGCGCCGGCCCGGCAGAGCTTGATGCCGTTGTACTGCGCCGGGTTGTGGCTGGCGGTGAACATCGCGCCGGGCAGGTCGAGCCGGCCGCTGGCGTAGTACAGCTGGTCGGTCGAGCAGAGGCCGATCTCGACCACGTCGGCGCCGTACGCCGCGGCGCCCTCGGCGAAGGCCCGGCTCAGCGACGGGGAGGACGGCCGCATGTCGTGGCCGATCACGATCGCGGACGCTCCGGTGACCTGCACGAACGCGGCGCCGAAGGCGCGCGCGAGGCTCTCGTCCCACTGGTCCGGGACGACGCCTCGAACGTCGTACGCCTTCACGAGCTGCTTGAGGTCGCGCACTGCGGCTCCACCCTGGTCTCTGTCTGATCGATGTGCTTCCGGGGGGCGGCTGGCCACCCCCGGGTCACGATACGTCGGGGCACCGCGCCGTTGGGCAGGCGGTAGACGGGCAGCGTACCGGGGTCGGGCGAACGCCCCGTGCGCGGTGCGGGCGGGGCCGACCGTCAGTTGTCGGGCGAGCGCAGCACGCGCAGATGGCCGCGGCGGCCCGCCTCGGTGGACTCGCCCTCGGGGCCGCGGCCCTGACGGGGGGTCTGCGGGCGGGCGGCCTCGCGGACGGCGTTGGCGAGCGCTTCGAGGTCGTCGCTGCTGCGGCGCAGCGGGCCGGCCTCGGCGGCGAGCCGGACGACCTCCCAGCCGCGCGGGGCGGTGAGGCGCTCGGCGTGCTCGGCGCACAGGTCGTAGCAGTGCGGCTCGGCGTAGGTCGCGAGCGGGCCGAGGACGGCGGTGGAGTCCGCGTAGACGTACGTCAGCGTCGCGACGGCCGGTCGGCCGCACGCGGTCCGCGAACAACGACGTACAGAGCTCACGAGGGTGGACGGTACCGCACTCCTCGCCGGGGAGCGAAGACCGCCTGTCCGCAGGGCGTGCCGTGTCGCGGTCCGCGCGCCTTCGACACCCCCCTCGCCACGCTCGGCGGGCGCTGCGCGCCACGCGCCCCCCCGCGCCGACCCGCTCGCCCGTGCGTGCACCCGCCGCCCTGGGCGATTCGCCGTCGGGGTGGTCCACTTCCGACCGTCCAAGGACTACCCTCGGCAGTGATATGGACAGCTCTGCACCGCAGTCATCGACGGGACCTTCGCGCCGCCCGCGCCACCGCGACCGGCACGGCAGGGGTCTGCGCGGCCCGCTGGCGCCTCCGCAGGTGCCGATCTCGCTCACCCGCTCCGAGTTGTTCGACGACTACGTGCGCGAGTCGGTGGAGCGTCTCGAACGGCGTTGGCCGCAGTTGATCGAAGTGGAGTTCGCCGTCCAGGAGGTCCCGCTGCACGAGGCGCAGGGCCCGGACTCGGACGGCGGGGTGCCGCTGGGGCAGGTGTCGCCGGGCCGGCAGGGGCGCAAGAGCCAGATCGTCGTGTACCGCCGGCCGGTGGAGATCCGGGCGAAGTCGCGGGAGGACCGCGCGGCCCTGGTGCACGAGATCCTGATCGAGCAGGTGGCGGAGCTGCTGGGGCTGTCCCCGGACGCCATCGATCCGCGCTACGACGAGGAATGACGCGACGACGAAGGGGCGGTACCCGAGGCCGGGTACCGCCCCTTCGTCACGGCGTCAGCGGAGCACGACCTCCGGGTCCTGCGCGGCCCGCGGGACCTTGACGCTGCTGCGGTCGTCGCGCAACGCCTGGACGGTGAACATCGGCACGTCCTTGCTCGTGATCGCCAGCATCCGGGCGGCCACCACCGGGCCGCCGGAGACGGTCTCCACGGTCAGCGCGAAGCTGCCGTTCAGCCCGGCGGGCTCGGGGGCCGGGAGGGCGACCGTGCCGCCGGCCGGCAGCTGGACGTCCTTGGTGGCCGGGGTGCCGCCGCCGCTGCCGGCCGAGGCGGTGACCCTGACCGTGGCGGCCTCACCGGTGGAGGTGAGGAAGAGCGTGGACGGGCCGCCGCCGCGGTTGTCGGCCACGGTGGCGCGGGCGCCGACCGGGACGGCGCCGGTCAGCCACGCCGCGTCGGACTTGCCGTTCGGGCCGACGCGGTCGACCCGCAGGCCGACCACCACCGGGGTGGGGTGCTTGTCGTCGCTGGGCGAGAGCCGCAGGCCGGCCACCTCGTCGCGGGTGACCTTGCCGAGGTCGACGGCGGCCACCAGGCCGGCCTTGACGTGGATGGACTCGCTGCCCGCCGGGGTGAACCAGCCGTTCTTGCCGGAGAGCTCGATCTTGAGGTCGGCGTCGTCCTCCGGCGGAGCCCAGACCACCAGGCGGGCGGACGCGGTGTCGGCGGGCAGGCCGGGGAGCACCTGGGTGGGCGCCGGGTCGGCCGAGGCGGGCACCCAGTCGGCGCCCTTGGGGCCGTCGGCGGCGTGCACGGCGGCGCCGACCCGGCCGGTGCGGGCGACGACGTGCACGGCGAGGTCGGCGACCTGGCCCTTGCTGATGGTGGGCAGCAGGACGGACTGCGAACTGCCGGGAGCGACGGTGATGCCGTTGGCGGCGTCGTTCTCGATCAGGCCCTTGTCGCCGTACAGCTTGATGTCGACCACGGCGGCGGCGGCCTCGGTGTTGACCAGGCTGACGTAGTCGGAGCGGTCGCCCGCGGTGCTGGCGCCGGCGAACCAGAAGCTGGTGCCGGCCGGGGTGCAGGTGAGGCCTGAGAGGCCCTGACCGCGCTGTTCGGTGACGGTGGTGGTCTGGGTGACGGTGAAGCCGGGCGCCAGGGCGCCGGTGGCGACGGCCCCGGCGCCGGGGGCGGTGTCGCTGTTGGCGGCGGGGGCGACCACGGGGGTGCCGGGCTTGGTCAGGTTCAGCCGGGCGTCGGAGGGCGCGCCGCCCTTGTCCGCGGCGGGCGCGCCGGAGGCGGTGGGTGCCGGGGCCGGGGGCGCCGACGGGGCCGCGGTCGGCGCGGTGGCGGGCGCCGCGGCGTCGGCCACCCAGCCGGCCCCGCCGGCGGCGTCGCCACCGGTCCCGGGCGGGGTGTAGGCGGTGAGGGTGGTCGAGCCGGTCAGGCCCTGGATCGGCTGCGGGCAGACCGCGGCGGTCCGCTCGACCTGCGCCGAGGTCGCCGCTCCGCCCCGGTCCGCGCCGGCCGGGGCGGCCGGCGGGCGCAGCTCGGCGACCCCGAACACCACGGCGAGCACCGCGGCCGCGGCCAGCAGCGACTGGGTCGTCTTCGTCCCTCCGGACGACCCCGTGGGCCCGGCCGGGCCGGACGCGGCCGCGTCCGGCGCGCCGGCGCCGGGCCGGACCTTGGACTTCTTCGAGAAGGCGGGCTTCTTCATCGCGGGTCAGCTCCCCGATCCGTGGTGGTGCGGGTACCGGCCCGGCCCGTTGGGGTTGTTGGGATCGTTCGGGTCGTAGTAGGGCTCGCCCTGCGGCTGCCCCGGCACCCACGGCTGCTGCCCGTCCTGCTGGTAGGGGTCGTAGCCGTACTGCTGGTCCTGCTGGTCCTGCTGGTACTGCTCGTAGCCCGGCTGGCCGCCCTGCGGGTAGGCCTGCTGCTGGTACCCGTCGGAGCCGTACTCCTGGCCGCCGTACGGCGCGGCGACCGGCTGCTGGGCCGGGTAGGAGCCGTAGCTGTACGGGTCGGCCTGCTGGTAGGTCTGGTACGGGTCGGCGTACGGCTCGGCGTCCTGGACGGCCGCGGCCGCCTGGACCGCCTCGACCGGCTGCTCGCCGACGGGCTGCGGCGGGACCGCGCCCGGGCGGCCCTCGTACACACCGCCGTCGCCGTCCCCGTCGCCGCCTTCGCCGCCCTCGCGTTCGGCCATCCGGCGGGCCCGGCGGCTGCCGGGGGCGGGCGCCTGCGCCTGGGCGGCGGCGGCCAGCGCGGCGGCGGCGACCACCTCCTCGGGCAGGTCGTCGTCCTTGTGGCTGCGGCGGCCGGGCAGGGCCAGCACCAGGACGGTCAGGCCGAGCAGCAGCTGGGCCCAGATCCACCCGGTGTGCAGCAGACCGCCCTGCCGGGTGACCACCAGCTTGCCGCCGCCGGCCGGGAGCTTGAAGCCCTGCGCCCAGCCGTCGACGGTGGTGGCCTCCAGCGCGGTGCCGTCCAGGGTGGCCTTCCACTCGGGGGCGGCGGCCTCGGCGAGGCGCAGCACCCGGCCCTCGGGGCCGGCCGCGACGGTGGTGTCGATGTCGCGCTCACCGGCCGGGACCACCACCGGGGCGGCGCCGGGGGCGGTGATCCGGGCGCGGGTCGCCGGGGTGCCGTTGACCTGCCAGAGCGCGGCGCCGCCGTCCTGGTTGGCCTTGACCAGGCCGGGGGTGGTGTCCAGGACGTCCTTGAAGGCGCCGATCAGCGGCCGGTCGACCAGCACGTAGGCGATGCCGTAGCCGGACAGGGCCGCGGCCTGGTCGGCGCCGGAGCCGGCCAGCAGGCTGCCGACCACCCGGTTCAGGCCGTCGGTGGTCCCGGTGGCCGGGTCCACGGTGGACTCGGCCTGTCCGAGCGTCAGACCGGCCCCGCGCACGAGGGTGTAGCGGACCGATCCGCCCTTCGGGTCGCCGGTGACGACCAGGGTGCGGGCGCGGTCGGTGGTACCGGCCTCCTCGGCGATGAAGGCGGGCACCTGGGCGGCCGGGGCCCGGTGCAGCGGACCGTCGGCGCCGGTGACGGCCCACCAGACGCCGGTGCCCAGCGGGGCGAGCACGGCGGCGGCCACCACCAGGGCGGCGACCGGCTGACGCCAGCCGAAGGCGATGCCGGCCACGCGGGCGTTGGCGCCGTCGGCGCCGATAGCGGCGGCGGCCAGCAGGGCGATACCGGCGAGCAGGGAGGCCGGGCCGGCCCACGCGGGGACGGCCGGGCCGCCGGAGGCGGGGGTCACCGAGGTGCCCGCCACCACGACCGCGAAGACCAGGCCGGCGCCGGCGGCGCCCCAGGCGGCGAGCACCGCGCGGCGGCGGTCGGCGCGCAGCAGGGCGGCCAGCGCGGCGAGCACCACGCCCGCCGACAGCCAGACCGGCGGCACTCCGGCGCCGCCCGGGTTGACCAGGAGCAGTCCGAACCCGCTCGCGCCGCCGCCGTGCAGACCAGGCAGGCCGGCCTCCAGCAGCAGCCGCTGGGGGTGCGAGAGCACCTGCAGCGACCAGGGCGCGAGCACCAGCACGGGGGCGCCGAGGATCACCAGCACGCGCAGCCCGAGCAGGCGCAGCGCGGCGCCGCCGGAGCCGAACGCCCCGCCGCGCACCACGGCCGCGGCGAGCATGGCCAGGCAGAGCGGTACCGCCAGCGCCCACGCCAGCGGCACGAAGGCGGTGGCGAGGGTGAGCAGCAGGACCGTCATCCAGACCGGGCGCCAGCCGGGCCGGGCACCCTTGGCGGCGCTCTCGGCGCGGATGCCGAGGCCGGCGGAGATCGCGGCCGCGCGGGCCAGCGGCGGCAGCAGGACGGCGAGGACGGCGGTGCCGATCCGGCCCTGGGCGAGCGCGCCGGTGGCCGCGGGCAGCAGGGCGTAGGTGGCGCTGGCCCAGGCGCGGACCAGCTTGGAGTCGAGCAGCGGCCGGGAGACCAGGTAGGCGCTGACGGCGGCGAGCGGCACCGCGAGGACGACCAGCAGGGTGACCGCGAGGTCGGCGTGGTCGAACAGCGTCCAGGAGAACACCGACAGCACGGCGAGGTACGGCGGCGCGGCCGCGGTGGAGCCGGTGCCGACGGGGTGCCAGGCGTCCGCGTACATCGACCAGAGGCCGCCGGCGCCGTCGGCCGCGGGCAGCAGGGCGCCGCCGAAGAGGTCGCCGGCGCCGAACAGGCCGCGGCAGGCGACCAGGGCGAAGACCAGCAGGGCGGCGAACAGGACCGGCGCGGGGCGCCGGGCCAGCTTCTTGATCAGCGCGAACTGCTCGACGACCAGGTCCTCGGAGTCCTCGTCGCCCGGGCCGGCCTCGACCGAGCCGTGCCGGCCGGCTCCGGAGTCGTCGCCGCCCCCTATGCCGAGCGAGCCGATCACGCCTTCGACGGCGAGCCGTGCGGTCGCTCCGGGCGCCGGGAAGAGCGTGCGGTCGTCCAGGGCGTCGGCGGCGCGCTGCCGGGCCCGGCGTTTGCGGGCGGCCAGCAGCCGGGGCAGCCGGATCAGCTCGTGGCCGAGACCGGCGAGTTCGTCGAAGGCCTGCTTCGGGTCCTTGCCCAGCAGGTTGGTGACCACCCGCAGCAGGGTGCCGAGCACCAGCCGCATGAGGACGTACGGGAAGAGCACGCCCTTGGAGTTGGCGAGCAGGGTGTAGACGGCGCCGGCCTTGTCCAGCCGGTGCGGGTGGGAGGGGCCGCAGTCGATCGCGCGGCGCTCGCGGCTGGCCGCCTCGGCGTGCCGCAGCACGGCGTCGGGGGCGACCACGACGCGGTGGCCGGCGGCGTTGACCCGCCAGCAGAAGTCGGTGTCGTCGCGCATCAGCGGCAGCGCCCGGTCGAAGCCGCCGAGTTCCTCGAAGACGTCGCGGCGGACCAGCATGCCGGCGGTGGAGACGGCCAGCACCGGGCGGACCTGGTCGTGCTGGCCCTGGTCCTGCTCGCGGCGGTCGAGGCCGGTCCAGCGGCGGCCGGAGCGGGCGATGCTGACGCCCACCTCCAGCAGCTGGCGACGGTCGTACCAGCTGCGCAGCTTGGGGCCGACGACGGCGGCGCTGGGGGTCGAGTCGGCGACCTGGAGCAGGCGGCGCAGCGCGTCGGTCTGCGGCTCGCAGTCGTCGTGCAGCAGCCAGATCCACTCGACCGGCTGGGTCTCGCGGGGGCCGCCGCGACCGAGGTCGTCCTCGTGGCCGAGCGGGTCGCCGAAGTCGTCCCAGCCGCCGGTGACCGGGTCGTAGCCGGACGGGTCGAGCCGGTAGGGGAGGTCCTCGGGGCGCAGCGGCGGGCTGTTGAAGACCGCCTCGCCGACGGCGGTGCCGAAGCCGGTCCGGCGGCCGAGGACGATCGGGCCGCTCTCCGGGAGCCAGTCGGCGAGGGTGTCGGCGAGCAGCTGCGGGGAGCTGTCGGTCGAGCCGGTGTCGACGGCGAGCACCCGCTGGACCTGGCGGTCCTGGCCGAGCAGGCCGGCGAGGGCCTGCGGCAGCCAGCGGGCCCCGTCGTGCGAGACGATCACGGCGGTGACCAGGTGACGCGGATAGGCGGGCGGCCTGGCAGCGGTGAAGCCGCTCTGGTGGCTGTAGACGGTCATCGAGTGCGCGGGCCCCAGTTCTCGGTGGACACAGCCGGTGAACGGCAACCGGATGGCGCACCACACTAACGGCTCCGGGTGGCGCCGCCGTCCGCGGGCCGTGGAGGAGCTGTGCGCACCGGGCGGCGCAAGGGCCCGGGAACACGGAAGCGCCCCACCGTCGCGGTGAGGCGCCCGTCGAGCTGTGCGGTTGTCGAAGGGTCAGCAGGGTCAGGGGCCGACCCGGTCAGACCGCGCTCTTCTTGAGCCGACGGCGCTCGCGCTCGGAGAGACCGCCCCAGATGCCGAACCGCTCGTCGTTGGCGAGGGCGTACTCCAGGCACTCGGAGCGGACCTCGCAGGCGAGGCAGACCTTCTTGGCCTCGCGGGTGGAGCCGCCCTTCTCGGGGAAGAAGGACTCCGGGTCGGTCTGGGCGCACAGCGCGCGCTCCTGCCAACCGAGTTCTTCTTCCTCCTCCTCGATGCCGTCACCGATCAACAGCTCAAAGAGCTCGCTCATGTGGCGCGCCTCCTCTGCCCCTATTTGGCGTCCCCGTGGTTGCCGTGGCCTCGTGCGGCTGACGACACGAGTGAAATTACAGTTGCGTCACTCTGGCCCAGTCAAGCCGAGCTCTGGTATTGGGGCCAGGATTCACTCCCCGGCACCAAGCCGTTACGAATAGTGTACATATCCGGACACATCGGACTAACAGCCCGGATCCCGTCGAACCCTTCGCAACCAGCCACCGTGTGACGCGCAGTCATCGTCACAGGTCGGTCATCGGCCTGCCTTCCCGGCGATCTTCCCATCGAAACATAGAGGGTGATTTATCACCCCATCGGGTAGTTCATGGGCTATCCCGCCCGAATGCCCCGGCTCCGGAGTTGACACCGCACCGTCGGATGCGGTCTCCTTTCCCTCATGTCAGAGTTCGCCAGCCCCCGGAGCGGTTCCACGCTCCGCCGTGCCGTGAACTCTTGTTGTCGCCTCTGTTCCTGTATCTAGGCGCCCGCAGTCCCGCCGCGCGCCGCCCAGGAAGCACAGAGGCCGCCCGCGATTCCCGCCCCAGGACATCCCGGATCCGGCTGATCCCTGTCGAACCAGCCGTACTCCGAGGACGACTCCCGTGCGCATGAACCGCATCCGCAAGCGGAACCGCGACCGCAACAAGCTCACCCGCCGTGGCCTCACGCCCACCGCCCCTCCCCCGGCGCCCGCCCGCCCCGCCCACCGCTGGGCCGACGGCCTGAGCGACGTCTCCATCGCCGGCGACCCGCTGGCCTTCCCGCACCTGGCCCGCACCGACCTGCCGGGCCACCCCACCACCGTCGCCGGCCACGCCCGCCTGGTCCGCGAGATCGCCGCCGACCGGGCCCGCTGGGAGCCGCTGGTGCGCTACGACGCGCTCACCCGCTGGTACGCCCGGCTGGAGACCGGCCCCGGCTACGAGGTCTGGCTGCTCAGCTGGCTGCCCGGCCAGAGCAGCGGCTTCCACGACCACGGCGTCTCCTCCGGGGTGATGACCGTCGTCCAGGGCGAGCTGATCGAGCGCTCCCTCACCCACGCGGGCGAAGGCGCCCGCACGCTGCGCCCCGGCGGGCAGCGGGTGTTCTCCTCCGGCTACCTGCACGAGGTGGTCAACGGCGCGCTGGAGCCCGCCGTCTCCATCCACCTGTACACGCCGGGCCTGACCGAGATGAACCAGTACGGCGGCACCACCGTCCCCGAGCAGCACCCGCAGGAGCAGGCCGAGGCCCACTGACGACGGGCGGCGGGCGGCCCGGCGAAGCGGGCTGACGGCCAGTCGGGCCGTGGCAGGATGGGCGCATGCGCATCGTGGCACTGGCAGGCGGAATCGGCGGAGCGCGCTTCCTGCGCGGACTCAAGGAGGCCCTCGGCCCGGAGGACGAGATCACCGTCATCGGCAACACCGGTGACGACATCCACCTCTACGGCCTGAAGGTCTGCCCCGACCTCGACACGGTGATGTACACCCTCGGCGGCGGCATCCACGAGGAGCAGGGCTGGGGCCGGACCGACGAGACCTGGTCGATCAAGGCCGAGATGAAGGAGTACGGCGTCGGGCCCGAGTGGTTCGGGCTCGGCGACCGCGACTTCGCCACCCACCTCGTCCGCAGCCAGATGCTCACCGCGGGGTACACCCTCAGCCAGGTCACCGAGGCGCTCTGCGTGCGCTGGCAGCCGGGCGTGCGACTGCTGCCGATGAGCGACGACCGGGTCGAGACGCACGTGCGGATCACGGACGGGGACGGCACCCGGGCGATCCACTTCCAGGAGTACTGGGTCCGGCTGCACGCCGCCGTCGACGCCGAGGCGATCGTCCCGGTCGGCGCGGACACCGCCAAGCCCGCGCCCGGCGTGCTGGAGGCCGTCGCGGCCGCCGACGTCATCCTGTTCCCGCCGTCCAACCCGGTGGTCTCGATCGGCACCATCCTCGCCGTGCCCGGCATCCGGGCCGCGGTGGCCGCCGCCCCGGCGCCGGTGGTCGGGCTCTCCCCGATCATCGGCGGGGCGCCGGTGCGCGGCATGGCCGACAAGGTGCTGGCCGCCGTCGGCGTCGAGGCGACCGCGGAGGCGGTCGCCCTGAACTACGGCGCCGAACTCCTGGACGGCTGGCTGGTGGACACCGCCGACGAGGCCTCGGTCGCCGCGGTCGAGGCCGGCGGGATCGCCTGCCGGGCCGTGCCGCTGCTGATGACCGACGTCGCCGCCACCGCCGAGATGGCCCGGGCCGCGCTGGCGCTCGCCGAGCGGGTGCGGGCGTGACCCTGCACGTCCTGCCCGTCACGGGCCTGCCGGAGATCGACGCCGACTCCGACCTCGCCGCACTGATCGCCAAGGCCGCGACCTACCAGGACGGCGATGTCCTGGTCGTCACCTCGAAGATCGTCAGCAAGGCGGAGGGGCGGGTGCTGCGGGCCACCGACCGCGAGGCCGCGATCGACGCCGAGACCGTCCGGGTGGTCGCCCGGCGCGGCCCGATCCGGATCGTCGAGAACCGCAACGGCCTGGTGATGGCCGCCGCCGGGGTCGACGCCTCCAACACCGCCCCCGGCACCGTGCTGCTGCTGCCCGAGGACCCGGACGCCTCCGCCCGCGCGCTGCGGGCCCGCCTCCAGCAGCTCACCGGGCTCCGCCTGGCCGTCGTCCTCACCGACACCTTCGGCCGGCCCTGGCGCAACGGCCTCACCGACGTCGCGATCGGCGCCGCCGGACTGCCCGCCCTGGAGGACCACCGCGGTCGCACGGACAGCCACGGCAACGAGCTGGCGATGACCGTCACCGCCACCGCCGACGAGCTCGCCGCCGCCGCCGACCTGGTCAAGGGCAAGGCCACCGGCACCCCGGTCGCGGTGGTCCGCGGCCTCGGCCACCTGGTCACCGCCGAGGACGGCGAGGGCACCCGGCCGCTAGTGCGCGCCTCCGCCGACGACATGTTCCGGCTCGGCACCTCCGAGGCGCTCCGACAGGCCGTCACCCTGCGGCGCACCATCCGCGCCTTCACCCCCGAACCGGTCGACCCGGGCGCCGTCCGCCGCGCCGTCGACGCCGCCGTCACCGCACCCGCCCCGCACCACACCACGCCCTGGCGGTTCGTCCTGCTGGAGTCGGCCGAGGTCCGCACCCGGCTGCTGGACGCGATGCTCGCCGCCTGGCAGCGCGACCTGCGCGAGCTCGACGGCTGGGACGACGCGCTGATCGCCCGGCGCACCGCCCGCGGCGACGTCCTGCGCGACGCGCCCTACCTGGTCGTCCCCTGCCTGGTGATGGACGGCGCGCACGACTACCCGGACGCGCGCCGCGCCGCCGCCGAGCGCGAGATGTTCACCGTCGCCATCGGCGCCGCTGTGCAGAACCTGCTGGTCACCCTGGCCGGCGAGGGCTACGGCACGGCCTGGGTCTCCTCCACGATGTTCTGCCGCGACACCGTCCGCGCGGCGCTCGACCTGCCGGCCGGCTGGGACCCGATGGGCGCCGTCGCGGTCGGCCGCCCGGCCGAACCGCCCCGCGAACGCCCGGCCCGCAGCGCGGCCGCCTTCGTCGAGGTGCGGTAGGGGTCAGGTGTCCAGGTCGTCCGGCAGCAGCCGGAAGGACTCGTGGTTGGTCAACGGCCTGATCGCGCGGAAGAGCCTGCGATCGACGGTCAACACCGCAGCGGTCCGGAACTCGGCCGCCAACGCGACGTTGATCGCGTCCGTCAGGCCCATGTTCAACGCCGGGTAGCGGCGCATGACGACCCGGGCGGCGCTGAGATGGGAGGCGACCAATGTACTACGGCGTAGTTCACCGCCCCCGGTGGTCGTTGGGGGCCAGGCGGGGGCCGTAGCGCGGGGCCCGGGCGCCGGCGGCGAGCAGCAGGCGGCAGAGGCGGTACCGGTGCGGGCGGTAGGGCTCCAGGAGGGCCAGCATCTGCGCGTCGTCGCTGCGGGGGCGGCCGGCCAGGGCCCAGCCGACCAGGTTGGGGAGGTGGTAGTCGCCGACCGAGACCGCGTCCGGGTCGCCGTTGCTGCGCTGCAGGGTCTCGGCGGCCGTCCAGACCCCGATGCCGGGAACGGCGGTGAGGCGGGCGAACGCCTCGGCGTGGTCCATCGCCGAGGCCTCCTCCAGCCGGGCGGCCAGCCGGACGGCACGCACCACGGTGGCGGAGCGCTTCGGGTCCACGCCCGCGCGGTGCCACTCCCAGCTGGGGAGCAGCGCCCACTCACGGGCCGACGGCGCCACCCGCATGCCCTCGGCCGGGCCGGGGGCCGGGGTGCCGAAGTCGCGCAGCAGGGTCCGCCAGGCCCGGTACGCCTCGTCGGTGGTGACCTTCTGCTCCAGGATGGCGGGCACCAGTGACTCCAGCACCAACCCCGTCCGGGTGAGCCGGACACCGGCCGCCTGCCGCTGGGCCTCCCGCAGCGGGCCGGGCGGCAGCACCAGGCCGGCCGGGTCGTCCCCGGCGCCGAGCAGCGCGGGCAGCCGCTCCAGCAGCCAGCCCGCCCCCGGCCCCCAGGCCCGCGCCTCGACCTCGCCGTCGGCCGGCCGGGCCAGCACCCGCAGCGTGCCGACGCCGGCCGGGGTGCGGGAGGCCCGCCAGAGCGCGCCGTCGCCGGTGGTCCGGTAGGAGGGGTCGGCCGGGCCGCGCCGCAGCGGCAGCAGGGTGCGGGCCACGTCGAGCGGGTAGCCCAAGCGCCAGCGGCGCTCCCGCGCGCCGGTCGCAGCCTCGTCCGTCACCGCCGTGCGCCTCCTCCGCTGTCCGGCTCCACCGCCTTCGCCGACCATGGGGATATGAACGATACGCGGCAGCCGGAGCTGTCCTCCGCGGACGAGGGCGCGGTGCGGGCGCTCTACCACCGGGCACTGGACGGCTGGAACCTGCAGGACGGCGCGGCGTGCGCCGGGCCGTTCGCCGAGGACGGGGAGATGATCGGATTCGACGGGACCAGGTACGTCGGGCGGTCGGTGATCGCCGCCGAACTGGGGCGGGTCTTCGCGGACCACCCGACCCCCGAGTACGTCGCCAGGGTGCGGCGGGTCCGGGCGCTCGGCCCGGGGGTGGCCGAGCTGGACGCCGTGGCGGGCCTGGTGCCGGACGACGCCGAGGACCTCGATCCGGCGCTCAACGCCCTGCAGACGGTGATCGCCGTCAACGCCGGCGCGGGCTGGCGGATCGCCCTGCTGCAGAACACCCCGGCCCGGTACGACCTGCGCCCGGACCTCGCACGGGCGCTGACCGCCGAGCTGCGGGCACTGGTCCCACGGGGGCCCGGACCGGTCTAGACGCGCGCTCCGGGGTCACCGTGCCGTGGGGGCCGGCCACCGGGCGCCGCTCTGGAGCAGGGCGGCCTGGGTGCGGATGGCGGGGAGCAGCGGGTAGAGCGTGGCGCCGGGGCACTCGGTGTTGAAGGCGTCGCGGTGGCCGGAGACGGCTTCGAAGGTGGCGGTGGTGCCCTTGGGGTAACGGCTGCCGTCGGAGGAGGAGACCAGCTGGGTGCGGCCGGCGGCGGCCTGGCCGGCCAGGCCGAGCTTCCAGGCGGCGAGCCGGGCGAGCCCGTCCGGCACGGGCGGCGGCGGGGTGTCGGTGACGAAGGTGCCGAGCGCCGCGACGCCCGCCGAGTCGGTGTTGAAGCCCAGGGTGTGCGCGCCGTGCACCGGGAGCTCGGCGCCGCCGGCCCGGCCCTCGTAGACGGTGCCGCAGCGGTCGACCAGGAAGTTGTAGCCGATGTCCCGCCAGCCGTTGCTCTGCACGTGGTACTGGTAGATCGCCCGGATCACCCGGGGGGCGTCGGAGCAGGCGTACTCGGTGGCGGTGACGGTGTGGTGGACGAAGACCACGCGGACCGGGCCGGTGTACCCGAGCTCCGGGTCCCGGAGGGACTCGTCGGCGCCCCAGCCGGCCCGGGTGACGATGGCGGGCCGGGGGGCCTGGTGCCCGTCCGGCGACTCGGCGGGCAGCGTCCGGGTGGTGGCCGGGGCGGCGCCGTGCCCGGGGTCGACCAGTTCGAGCCGCAGGCCGGCCGGCAGCCCGGCGGGGCCGGGGGTGACCTGCACCGCCACGCCGTCGCTCGGGCCGGTCCAGAGCGGCGCCGTCGCCCCGCCGCCGGGGTGGTCCGGTCCGTCCTCGCCGTCCGCCTCCAGCTCGTGCCAGCCGCTCCAGACGTGGGTGCCGGCGTCCCTCGTGCGGACCCGGACGGAGCCGCCCGCGAGCGAGCGGGCGGGATCGTCCCAGCCGACCCCGAGCAGTTCGAACGGCTTGGTGGTGCGTGGCGCCAGGGCGCGGCCGGCCGTCAGCGGCAGCGAGGTGACCGAGCCGCCGCCGGCCGACGTCCGGCGCTGCGGGGCGGGATCGGTCACGGCCGCGGCGGTGACGGGCTGGAGGAGCAGGACGGCGGTGCAGCCGGCGAGTGCGGCGACCGGCAGAGAGATACCCATAGAAGGGATGTTCACCGCAAAACACCCCGCTCGCCATGCCGCCCCGCGCAAGGTCCGCCACCCCTCCCGGTCGCCCACCCGAAGGCCGTAGGCTGGGGCGCACCATGACTGCGCTTTTCGCTGCCGATGCCCGAACCCCCGTCGAGCTGCTGCACGCATTCCTGCGAGGTGGCACTCCCTCAGTCGACCCCGCGGCTCCGCTGGTCACCTTCTACGACGACGCCACCGGCGAACGGGTGGAACTCTCCGCCCGGACCTTCGACAACTGGGTGGCCAAGACCGCCAACCTGCTCCAGGACGAGCTGAACGCCGGTCCGGGTGACCGCGCCGCCCTCCTGCTGCCCGCCCACTGGCAGAGCGCCGTCTGGCTGCTGGCCTGCTGGTCGGTCGGGGTGACGGCGGTGCCGGGCGGCGACCCGGCCGACGCCGACCTGGTGGTCAGCGGTCCGGACGGCCTGGAGGCCGCCCAGGCCTGCGAGGGCGAGCGGGTGGCCCTCGCCCTGCGTCCGCTCGGCGGCCGCTTCCCGCAGCGTCCGGACGGCTTCCTCGACTACGCCGCCGAGGTGCCCGGCCAGGGCGACCGCTTCGCGCCGTACTCCCCCGTCACCCCGGACGCGCCCGCGCTGGAGACCGGCATCGACGGCCTGCCGCTGAAGCTGACCGGCGACCAGACCGTCCAGCTGGCCCGGGAGGGCGCGGCCCGGCTCGGCATCACGGCCGGCGACCGGGTGCTCTCCACCCACTCGTACGAGGACTGGGCGGGCCTGGAGGCCGGCCTGCTGGCCCCGCTCGCGGCGGGCGCCTCGGTGGTGCTCTGCCGCAACTCGCAGGGCCTGAGCGCCGAGCAGTGGGAGAAGCGGACCGAGTCCGAACGGGTGACACTGCGCCTCGGGTAACCCCCGGGTCCGGCCGGGCGGGTAGGCATCCCTGCCATGGCCGAGGACGACACCGAGCACCCCCCGACCGAGAACCCCCCGTCCGGGGACGCCCACGCGCCCCCGGACTCCCCGACCAAGCCCCGGCGCAGGCGCCGGCGGTGGCTGATGATCACCGCCGGTGCCCTCGCCTTCCTGCTGGTCGCCTGCGGCGCCCTGCTCTGGATCGCCTACCGCAAGCTGGACGGCAACATCCGGACCGACTCGACCACCGACCGGTTGCTGGCCCGTCTGGAGGCCGAGCGGCCCAGCCGCACCGCCGGGGCCAAGGGCGCCGAGAACATCCTGCTGATCGGCAGCGACGACCGCACCGGCGCCAACGCCTCGTACGGCGAGGCCGGCGGGCAGCGCTCGGACACCACGATCCTGCTGCACCTGGCGGCGGACCGGAAGCGCGCGACCGCGGTCTCCATCCCCCGCGACGTCATGGTCACCGTGCCGGCCTGCGAGAAGCCGGACGGCACCCGGAGCAGGCAGGTGCTGGCACAGTTCAACTCGGCCTTCGAGACCGGTGGTCCGGCCTGCTCGATCCGGACCGTCGAACAGCTGAGCGGCATCCGGGTGGACCACTACGTGATCCTCGACTTCAGCGGCTTCAAGGCGATGGTGAACGCCGTGGACGGGGTCGAGGTGTGCGTCCCGCAGGCGATCCACGACAAGGACGCCAAGCTGGACCTGCCGGCCGGGCGGCAGACCCTGCACGGCGAGCAGGCGCTCGGCTACGTCCGGGCCCGGGAGACCCTCGGCGACGGCAGCGACACCCAGCGGATGGGCCGTCAGCAGCAGTTCCTGGCCGCCCTGATCCGCAAGGTGGAGTCGCAGGGCGTCCTGCTGAACCCGGCCCGCCTCTGGCCGGTCCTGGACGCGGCGACCTCCTCGGTCAGGGCCGACGGCGGCCTCTCCTCGCTGGGCGCGCTCTACGACCTGACCCAGGACCTGCGCGGCATCCCGTCCGCGAACGTGGTGTTCCTGACCGCGCCGCGCCGCCCGTACCGCTTCGACTCGGACCGGGACGAGTTCGTGCAGCCGCAGACCACCCAGCTGTTCACGGCGCTGCGCGACGACCGGTCGATCACCGTCCGCCCGCCGGGCTCCCCCGATCCCGCCGCGGCGGCGGGCGCGAGCCCGGGGCCGTCGGGCGCGGCGACGGCGGCGACCGGATCGGACCGGGCCGTCGGCGCGTCACCCAGCGCGACCGCGCCGCCCTCCTTCGAGGGACGCACCGCGGACGTGGATGCCTGCACGATCCGTTGACCGCCTTCCGGGGTCACCCTTTTGTGTACAGATCATGGTCTTCGAAGGCTTTCCCGGGGAATTCCCGGAACCGCGATGTGCCTGGTGAATTGCGGTTCCCGAACATGGCGGAGATCACATCAGGAACAATTCCCGCACTCGACTCGTCTAGTGTGTCCGGGTCGGCGCGCAGCCCGCGCGCCACCCGTGGACCGGTCGGAGGGAGGGAAGCCCCGTGCAGCAGGACTGGCAGGAGGTCGACCCCGCCGACCAGCAGGTCCCCCCGGCCGGGGACCGTGGCAGGACGCCCGGCCCGGACGGCCGGCAGGACCGGGCCGCGGGCATTCCGGTCCAGCGCCGCCGGGCGCCCGGGCCCGCCGCCGAGCCCGCCCGTACCGGCGGCCGGGCCGCCCGCCGCCGCCAGGCCGCCGCCGAGCGCCCCCGCCGGCGGGCGCTGAAGTGGACGGCCGGTGTCGGCGCGCTGGTCCTGGTGGCCGGCTGCGGCGGGGCGTACTACGCCTACCAGCACTTCAACAACAACATCACCGCCGTCAAGGTGCAGTTGGGCAGCGAGGCGGAGCGGCCCAAGGCGGCCGGCGACGCGCTCAACATCCTGGTCATCGGCACCGACAGCCGCGCGGGCCTGGGCCGCGAGTACGGCGACGAGGGCAGTACCGGGCACGCGGACACCACGCTGCTGTTCCACGTCGCCAAGGACCGCAGCAATGCGACCGTGATCAGCATTCCGCGCGATCTGATGGTGCCGATCCCCGAGTGCGAGATCACCGGCGGCAAGAAGATCCCCGGCTCGGCGCGGACGATGTTCAACGAGAGCCTCGGGCAGGAGGGCCGCGATCCGGGCTGCACCTGGAAGACCGTCGAGAAGATGACGGGAATCCGGGTCGACCACTTCGTGATGGTCAACTTCGACGCCGTGAAGACGCTCTCCACCGCCGTCGGCGGGGTCGAGGTGTGCGCGGCCAAGGACATCAACGACCCGGACTCGCACCTGAGGATGACCAAGGGCCGGCACGTGGTCCAGGGTGACGAGGCACTCGCCTTCGTCCGCACCCGGCACGCCGTCGGCCTCGGCGGGGACCTCACCCGGATCCCGCTTCAGCAGCAGTTCATCAGCTCGATGATCCGCTCGATCAAGAGCAGCGACACCCTGACCAGCCCGACCAAGCTGTGGAAGCTCGCCGACGCCGCCACCAAGGCGCTCACCGTGGACGACGGGATCGGCAGCGTCGACAAGCTGAAGGACCTGGCGCTGGACATCAGCAAGGTCGACACCAAGAACATCACCTTCACCACCGTGCCGGTGCTGGACGACCCGAAGGACGAGAACCGGCTGGTGCTCAAGCAGCCGGACGCCGGTCAGGTGTTCTCGCTGGTCGCCGGCGACCGCTCGCTGACCGGGACCACCGCGCCCGACGCCGCCACCGCCGAACCGACGCCGGCCGCGCCCTCCCCCACGGCCACCACCGCGCCGGTGGACGCCAAGGACGTCCGGGTGGCGGTGCGCAACGGCAGCGGGACGCCCGGGCAGGCCCAGCAGGCCGTCGACAAGCTCCGGGCGAAGGGCTTCGCCAAGGCCACGACCGCCCCCAACGCGGCCGCCACGCCCATCAGTTCGGTGTCCTACCCGGCCGGGAAGGCCGCCGAGGCGGCCGCGCTGGCCGCCTCCCTCGGACTGCCGGCCGACGCGGTCAAGGAGGACCCGAAGGCGGGCGGCAGGGACGGCCTGGCCGTGGTGCTCGGCAAGGACGTGCTGGCCGCCGCGACCGCGAGCGCCGCCGCCGCGCCGACCGAGGCGCCCAAGGACCTCCAGCGCGTCCAGGCGGACGACACCGACGTCTGCGCGAAGTGACCCTCAGAGCAGGGCGAGCAGGCCGTCCGTCTCGCGGTACCGCTCGCCGGTGCGCGGGCAGCGCCACCGGCCCCCGCCGTCCGGCTCCAGCGGCTCGCCGGCCCGGCCGACCCACTTGATCCGGCGGGCCGGGACACCGACCACCAGGGCGAAGTCCGGGACGTCCCGGTGCACCACGGCGCCGGCCGCGACCAGCGCCCAGCGGCCGACCGTCACCCCGGCGACCAGCACGGCGCGGCCGCCGATCGAGCAGCCCTCCCGGAGGGTCACCCCGCGGGCGTGCCAGTCGTCACCGCGCTTGAGCCGGCCGCCGACGTCGACGGAGCGCGGGTAGAGGTCGTTGGTGAGCACGGCCGCCGGACCGACGAACACCTCGTCCTCGATCACCGCGGGCTCGTACACCAGCGCGTGGTTCTGCAGTTTGACGCGGTTCCCGATCCGCACGCCCGGACCGACGTAGGCGCCGCGTCCGATGATGCAGTCGGCGCCGATCACCGCGTCCTCGCGCACCTGGGCGAGGTGCCAGACGGTCGTTCCGGCGCCGAGCACCGCCCGCCCGTCCACGTCCGCGCTCGGCTCGACGCGGGCACCGACGACGGACCCGCCCTCAACTGTCCCCATGGCGCCCGACGATAGCGGCGGGGCGGGGGCGGCGAGGGCGGGTCGGGGGTATTGGCCGGATCGGGTCAGCGGGCCTCGGCGGCCGCGTCGGCGGCCGAGGGCGCCCGGCTGGCGATCACCCGGCGGGCCAGCGAACGCGGCGAGGTGAGGAAGCCGAAGCCCCAGCTGAGGTGCATGGTCGCGAAGGCCACCGGCAGCAGCGCCCTGGCCTTCGCCGAGAGGCCGCGGCCCTCGACCAGTGCGCCGCCGACGATGCCGAGCAGGTAGGCACCGGGCACCGCGAGGAAGGCCGGGTGGACGGCGGCGCCGAGCACCAGACCGAGCGTCACCCCCAGGAAGGCGGCCGGCGGGGCGAGGTAGCGGAGGTTGACCGAGCCCTTGTGGTAGCGGGTGACGACCCGGCGCCAGCGGCCGTAGTCCTTGTACTGCTTGGCCAGCGCCCGCACGCTGGGCCGGGGCCGGTAGGTGACGCGCAGCTGCGGGGTGAACCAGACCAGCCCGCCGTCCTGCCGGATGCGGTAGTTGAGCTCCCAGTCCTGGGCGCGGACGAACTCCTCGTTGTAGCCGCCGAGCCGCTCCAGCACCTCGCGCCGGAACACCCCGAGGTAGACGGTGTCCGCCGGGCCGGCCAGGCCGCCGGTGTGGAAGGCGGCGTTGCCGACGCCGATCTTGGAGGTCATCGCGGCGGCGACCGCGTTCTCCCACTCGGTCTCGCCCTCGGCGTGCATGATGCCGCCGACGTTGGCGGCCTCCATCTCGCCGAGCAGCCGGACCGCCGTGGTGATGTAGCCGGGGGTCAGCAGGCCGTGGCCGTCGACGCGGACCACTATCGGATGGCTGGAGCCGCGGATCGCGGCGTTCAGCCCGGCGGGGGTGCGACCGGTGGGGTTCTCCACCGTCCTGACCCGCGCGTCCTCGGCGGTCAGCTCGGCGGCGATCTGCGCGGTCCGGTCGGAGGACGGACCGAGGGCGATCACCACCTCCATCGGCCCGGCGTAGTCCTGTTCCAGGATGTGCCGGACGGCCGTGCGCAGGTGTCGTTCCTCGTTGAGCACCGGCATGATCACGGAGACCGCCGGCAGCTCCTCAGCAGCCTTGGTGTTCATCGGGGCCAACCGTACCGGTGCGGGCGGGTCTCCGTCTTGTCCCGGTCTGGGCGACTCCACGCACCCCGCACTGAAGGAACGTTTCGCCGATCGGGCCCACCGTACTCCCCGCCCCCGGCGCGCCCTCACCCGCCCCGGAGCGGGCCGCCCCTACCATCCGAGAGATGCCCGTCTCCCCCCTCACCGCCCTGCCCGGACGGCGCCGTCGCTGGCCCCGCCGACTGGCCGCCGGCATCGCCTTCGGCGTCCTCGCCACCTCCTGCGGCGGCTGGGCGGTCCTGCACGGCCTCGGCTCGATCGACCGGGTGGACGCCTTCAGCGGCGACGTGGCCCGGCCCGACGACGACGGCTCGACCACCTTCCTGGTGGTCGGCACCGACGAACGGGACGGCATCCCGGAGAAGACCCTCAAGGACCTGTTGCACGCCGGGGGCGAGGCCTGCCACTGCACCGACACCATGATGATCGTCCAGGTCGCCGGGGACGGCTCCCGGGCCAGCGTGATCAGCATCCCGCGTGACTCGTACGTGGACATCCCCGCCCACCGGGACCAGGTCACCCGCAAGGAGGTCCCGGCCGGCAAGGGCAAGGTCAACGCCGCGTTCGGGATGGGCGGGCCGCAGCTCACCGTCGCCACCGTGGAACAGAACACAGGGCTGCGGATCGACCACTACCTCCAGGTGAACTTCGCCGGGTTCGTCTCCGCCGTGGACGCCGTCGGCGGGGTGCGGGTCTGCACCACCAAGCCGCTCAAGGACGAGTACTCAGGCCTCGACCTGCCGGCCGGCACCAGCACCCTGGACGGCGCCGGCGCGCTCAAGTACGTCCGCGCCCGGCACGTCGACGCCAGCTCCGACCTGGGCCGGATGCACCGCCAGCAGAAGGTCGTCGCCCAGCTGCTGCACCAGGTGGCGGACAGCGGGACCCTGCTCAACCCCGTCCGGCTGGCCAGGCTCACGGACAGCCTGCTCGGCTCGGTGAAGGCGGACAAGGACCTCACCGCGGCCGATCTGATCACCCTGGCGACCAGGCTGCGGGAACTCTCGGCGGGCCGGGCGGACTTCGCGACCGTGCCGCTGGCGAAGGTGGACCACCAGGTGGCCGGGTGGGGCTCGACCGTGCTCTGGGACCAGGCGGGGGCGAAGGCCCTGTTCGACGAGGTGCGGGCGGGGCGGCCGCTGGGCGGTGCGGCGCAGCCTGCCCCGGGCGGCGCGCCGGACGCCGGGGCCGACCCGGGCGGGGACGCGGCCGCCTCCCCCGGCGCCGCGTCGGCCGCACCGACCGCCGTGGCGCCGGCGGCC
>NZ_JBHVWC010000095.1:0-10015 GCF_042882445.1 Kitasatospora sp. NPDC058218
CCTTCTTCTGCGAGCAACCGGCCAGCGCGGCGGTCGCCACAGCAAGGGTGAGCAGCGCGGCTGCGGTGGAACGACGGGCGGACATGAGGGCTCCAGCGGGGAAGGCAGACGATTCTGGGCATGGCTGAGCGTGGGTACGGGAACCGGGGCCACCGGTGCCCCCCACCCACTTAGCTAAGGCATACCTTAGGGACATCTGATTTTGCCGTCTACACCGGGGGCCGAGTCCGATCCACGCAGGTGGGGACGGGCCGGGCGGGCGGCGTGCCGTCAGCGCACCGACCAATTCCGGCCACCACCGGCCGTTCGTCCTTCCGGTCCGGCCCGCCCCTTCTGCAGCGCGCTTCCCGCCTGTCCCGCCTGTCCCGCCCGGGCCGCCCCTCCCCGCCCGGGCCCCGCCCTCAGCGGCCGGGCGTCCGACGGGCAGCTGCGCGGGCGCTCCAGCGGCCCTCGTGCCGACTGATCCGGATCGGGTGACCGAAACAGGCGCTGACCAGCTCGGTGGTCATCACCTCGTCCACCGGACCGGCCGCGACACACTCGCCGTCGCGCAGCAGCAGCGCGTGCGTCGTGCTCTCCGGCAGCTCCTCCAGGTGGTGCGTGACCAGCACGCTGGCCAGCTCCGGGTGCTGATGGCGCAGCAGGTCCAGGCTGTCCAGCAGCAGCTCGCGCGCGGTCAGGTCGAGCCCGGTGGCGGGCTCGTCGAGCAGCAGCAGCCGCGGGCTGGGCATCAGGGCTCGGGCGATCAGGGCCCGGCCGCGCTCCCCCTGGGAGAGCGTGGGCCAGGGCGACTCGGCCAGCGCCGTCATGCCGAGCGTCTCGATCAGCCGCTCGCCGCGGTCGAGCTCCTCGGGGGACGGCTTGCGGTGCAGGTCCGGTTCGATGGTGTTGGTGAGGCCGGTGAGCACCACCTCGCGCACGGTGAGCGGCGAGCGCAGCGGGTGGCGCGGGTTGACGTGCCCGAGGTGGGCGCGCAGCTCGCGGATGTCGACCCGGCCGAGCCGTCGGCCCAGGACGTCCACCTCGCCCCGGGTGGGATGGGAGACCGCGCCGAGCAGCGCCAGCAGGGTGGACTTGCCGGCGCCGTTGGCGCCGAGCAGCGCCCAGTGCTCGCCGGGCTCGATGGTGAGGTCGATCCCGCGCAGCAGGTGGCGGCCGTCCCGGACGACGTCGACGTCCCGGGTGCGCAGCAGCGGGCCGGCGGGCAGCGGATCGGACGTGCTCATGGCGGGCGGGCCTCCGTGGGGTTGGCGCCGGGCAGGGTGCGGGCTCGGCACCGCACCGGGTGGGCAGGCACCGGCCGTCCGCGTGCAGAGTACAACCGTCACACCGGCGGCGACCGGGGGTGTCCGAGGTGTGGACGGGGACCGGCCGCCCCCGGCCCGGGGCGCGCGGGGGCGGGGACGGGGCGCGGGCCGGTCGGCCGGTCCGCACGCCCCTGTTCTCGGGCGGCAGTTGGCGGGAGGATCGGAGCGAAGCACGATGTGAAGGGGGCTGGACGGATGGGGTGGGACGCGGAGCCGGTGGGACGCGCCGGGACGCTGCACGGGCGGTTCGAGGAGCAGGCACGGCGGGCGCCGGACGCGGTCGCCGTCCGCTGCGGTGCCGGGGAGCTGACCTACGGTGAGCTGGACGCGCGGGCGGACCGGCTGGCCCGCCACCTGGTGGCGGCCGGGCTGGAGCCGGGCGGCCGGGCGGCGGTGGCACTGGGCCGGGGCACGGAGGTGTTCGTCGCCCTGCTCGCGGTGCTGAAGGCCGGCGGCGCGTACGTACCGCTGGAGCCGGGGGCGCCCGACCCGCTGCTGCGCCATGTGCTCGCGGAGGCCGCTCCGGCCGTGGTGGTGACCGAGGAGAGCCACCGGGTGCGGTTGTCGGACGCCGGCGGGCGCGCCGTGGTGTGCGTGGACTCGGCGGCCGGGGCGGTCGCGGCACTGCCCGCCGGTCCGCCGACGGTGGCCACCGGACCGGACGACCTGGCCTGCGTCTTCTTCACCTCCGGCTCGACCGGCCTGCCCCGGGGTGCGCTGATCGAGCACCGCAACCTGCTGGCCGCCTACCGGGGCTGGCGCGCGGTGTACGGGCTCCGCGCCGACGACCGGATCCTGCAGACGGCGAGCCTGGAGTTCGACGTCTTCACCGCGGACTGGGTGCGTGCGCTGTGCACCGGCGCCACCCTGGTGGTCGCGCCGCGCAACCTCACCCTGGACCGCAGCGCCGACATCGCCGACCTGCCCGCCCTGGTGGCGGCCGAGGGCATCACCGTGCTGGAGCTGAACGTCCGTACGGCGCGGCGGCTCCGGGCGCACCTCACGGCGTCCGGCAGCGCGCTGCCCGGGGTGCGGCTGCTCACCGTCGGCGCCGAGAAGTGGTACCTGGACGAGCAGTTGGGCCTGCAGCGGCTGCTCGGCCCGGAGGTCCGGGTGCTGAACGTGTACGGACTCGCCGAGGCGTCCGTGGACAGCACGTACTTCGACGCGGCCGGCGCGACGGGCGGAGAGGGCAGTGAGCGGGTCTCGCTGGTCGGCGAGCCGTTCCCCGGTGCCCGGATCCATGTGCTCGGCCCGGACGGCGGGCCCGCCCCGCGCGGGGCGGTCGGCGAGATCGCCGTGGCCGGTGCGGGCCTGGGCCGGGGCTATCTGAACCGGCCCGAGGAGACGGCCCGCCGGTTCCGCCCCGCGGCCTTCGACCCGGACGGCCGGGTCCTGCTGACCGGCGACCTCGGGCGGGTCCGCGAGGACGGCGTGCTGGAGTTCACCGCCCGCGCCGAGGCCGTGGTCGGGCCGGTCGACTCCGTCCGGGCCACCGACGTGGTCGAGCGGGTCACCGCGGCCGCGGCCGCCGAGGGCGTGCTGCGCTCGCACCCGGCGGTCCGGGAGGCCGCCGTCGCCGAGGTGGAGCCGGAGCCGGGGCGGCGCGCCCTGGTCGGGTACGCGGTGACCGGCCCGGAGGCCGAAGGGGCGGACGCGTGGTCGCTCTCCGCCCATCTGACGAAGCGCCTGCCCGCCGGGGAGCTGCCCACCGCGGTGGTGCCGCTGCCCGCGCTCCCCCGGACCAGGGCCGGCAAGCTCGACCGCGGCTCCCTGCCGCTGCCGGCGCCGCGCGACTCCACCGGTCCCCGAACCGGAAAGGGCGGCTCGGGCGGCTCGCGCGGCCACAAGGGCGGCGGTGGCAAGGCCGGGGGCGGCCGGGCGGGCGGGGCCGGGGAGGCCGGTCTCACCGGGTGCGGCTGGGCCTTCGTCGCCCTGCCCTTCGCCGTCGCGGCCTGGGTGCTCACCGACTCCTTCTGGCCGGGCTCCACCGACCTCTCCGCGGTGCCCGACACGTACACCCTCTGGTTCCGCCTCCTGTACCTCGCCGAGTGGGTCTCGTTCGGCCTGGGCGCGGCCTTCCTGGTGGCCGGGCCGGCGGTGATCGCCAGGTACGGCCGGCCGCCCTGGCTCTCGATCGCCGCCCATCTGTCGGTGTTCTGGCTGCTGGCCTCCTGGTGGCCGCAGGACAACCTGTACCGGACCAGCTCGCCCACGGACTGGCCCCGGCAGGCGGTGCTGGTCTACGTCTTCAACATCGCGCTGATGGCCGCGGCCCTGATCGTGGTCCGCTTCCTCGCCTGGCGGCCGCCGTCCGAGCGAAAGTGACGCACCCTCGGCTCCCCGGGCTCCCGGGGAGCCGAGGGCGTTCTCGGCGCTCCCGGCGGGTTCGGCCGGTTCGGCGGGTTCGGCGCAGGGCCGCTCAGCGCAGGGCCTCGAACATCCGGCCCAGCGCGTGGTTTCCCGCGCCGATCAGCGCCTGGGCGGCGTCCAACGCCTCGACCCCGTGTGCGGCGAGCGCCAGGCCGACGGCGGGCTCCGGCTCGTAGCCCGCCGTCGGCACCAGCGGCAGGACGGTGGCGCCGAGCCGGGCGCAGTGCGGGCGCAGCCGGTCGAGGTGGTCGTGGAGCGCCTCCTGGGAGATCCGGGCGCCGAGCGGCAGCGCGTCCAGGGTGCGGACCAGATGGCCGGGCCCGCGGACCAGGTCCAGCCGGGTCCGCAGCACGAACGCGATCGCGGGCCCGGTGAGCCGCAGATTGATCTCGGTGGGGGCGAGCCGGCGCTCGCGGTCGGTGACGAAGTCGACGTCGTACCAGCCGCGGTGGCCCTCGGCGGCGAGCCGCTCGCCCACCGCGAGTCCGAACCGTTCGGCGGTCGCCGCCGCGCCGGACGGCACCACGCCCGGGCCGACCGTCACCCCCTGGTAGCGGGTGCCGTCCACCGCCATCTCGCCGACGCCGACCGGGTGGACGCGGCCGTCCTCACCGACCACCGCGTCGAAGGTGAGGTCGCGCAGGCGGTCGGCGCGGCCGCCGTCGATGTACTCCTCCAGCAGCAGGTCCCCACCGGGGGGCAGCAGTTCGGCCCGGGCCAGCCGGCGCAGCAGGGCCCGGGCACCGCCGGCCGCGAACAGTTCCTGCGGGGTCACCACGGCCGTTCCGTAGCCGCCGACGCCGTGCGGGCTCTTCAGCACGGTGGTCAGGCCGCGACTCGCACGGGCGGTGAGCCGGCGGGCGGCGCGGCGCGGGGAGCCCGGCTGCTCCTGGCGGGGGACGACGATCCCGGGGTGCGCCGGGGCCAGTTCGGTGAACAGCCCGTGTGCCGCCGCCTTGGACTCGTAGCGCCGCACGGCCGCCAGCGCGGGCCCCTCCCCCTGGGCCGCCGTCCGCCCCCAGGGCAGCACCGGCAGACCGCCGGCGGCGATCCGCTCCGCCAGCGCGGGCCGTCCGGCGAGGGCCCGCGCGAGCGTCTCCTGCGGGGCGATCCCGCTGTACAGCTCGACCGGACCCCACTCCAACTCCCGGGCGAGCCAGTCGATCCAGGCCCGCTCGACCTCGCCCGGCAGGACCACCAGCGCCGGCTCGGGGCTGTAGCAGCTCGCCATGCCCGCGTAGTGGTGCGCCTGCCGCAGGCGCCGGGCCCGCTGGGCGGCGTCCACCCCGGGCGCGAAGAACTGCTCGTTGA
The DNA here is from genome assembly GCF_042882445.1 of Kitasatospora sp. NPDC058218. Lineage (NCBI taxonomy): Bacteria > Bacillati > Actinomycetota > Actinomycetes > Kitasatosporales > Streptomycetaceae > Kitasatospora > Kitasatospora sp. NPDC058218. The sequence continues at coordinate 4,992 of NZ_JBHVWC010000095.1, forward strand.
AGTCGGCGACGTTGCCGAGGTGCACCGCCCGCCGTCCGCCCGTCCAGGCCCCCAGCCATCCGTCCATCCCGCGAGCGTACGGCCCGCCGGGGGCCGGCCGCAGGCGGTCGGAGGCAGCGGGCCGGAGGCAGGCGGTCGGATGCAGGCGGTCGGAGGCCAGTGGCCGGAGGCAACGGCCGCGACGGTGGACGGGTCGCGGGTGCGGGCCTCAGAGCCGGAGGAGGCCCGCGTCGGTGGGGCGGAAGCCGCAGGCGTCCAGGTAGAAGGGGCGCAGGTGTTCCTCGAAGTCCACGTGCAGCCACTCGCAGCCGGCGGCGCGGGCGGCCTCGGCGGCGGTGGCGACCAGCCCGGCGCCGATGCCGCCGTGCCGGGCGGCGCGGGCGACGACGGTGTCCAGCAGGAAGGCGTGGGCGCCGCCGTCCCAGGCGACGTTGACGAAGCCGGCCAGCCAGCCGGTGTCGGCCGGGCGGGCGCAGACCCAGCCGAGGCTGTGGCGCTCCAGCCGGGCACGCCAGTCGATCGGCCCGGCGGGCCCGCCGAATCCCTCGGCGTGCAGCGCGGTGAGTTCGTCGTTGCCGAAGTCCCCGCGCCAGCCGTACCGGATCGTCATGACGACCCCCTTCACCACTCCTTCATGACTGATCAGATTTGATCAGTACAGGACACAGATTGGTCAAGATCTGATCAGATGTCTAGCCGTCCTTGGCGGTTCACCGTCAATCTCTGATCCAGCTCTTTCCCTGCAGCTACCCCGACTGGAGTCAGAGTGAGCCCCACCTCCTCTCACCGCCGCCACCTCGCGGCCGGATCCCTCGCGGTCACCGCCGCCCTCGTCGCCGTCACCTTCCAGGCCGGCACGGCATCCGCCGCCCCCACCGACCGGGCCGCGGCGATCACCCTGGCCAGGGCCAACGTCACCCACAACGCGGGGGTGTTCGGCTTCGGCGACGGCCAGGACCTTCAGGTCAAGGACGTCGTCATCGACGCCGACGGCACCCAGCACGTCCGCTTCGACCGCACCTACCAGGGGCTGCCCGTCATCGGCGGCGACCTGGTGGTGCACCAGGACGCCCGCGGCCGGCTCAAGGACTCCTCCCGCGCGGCGGCCCACGACGCCGCGGTGAAGTCCATCGTCCCGGGCGTCCCGGCGCAGACCACCGCGAGCCGTGCCCTCCAGGCCGCGCCGACCATCGGCGCCGCGACCAGCTCGCCCGAACTGGTCGTCTGGGCCGCCGACGGCACGCCCCGGCTCGCCTGGAAGACCACCGTCGCCGGCGTCGGCGACCACGGCCAGCCCGCCGGGAAGGTCGTCGTCACCGACGCCTCCACCGGCGAGCAGATCGAGACCTACGACTCCGAGCACCAGGCCAGCGGCACCGGCCACTCCGAGTACACCGGCGACATCACCATCGACACCACCGCGCAGTCCGGCGGGTACGCGCTGATAGACCCGGTGCGCAAGCACATCACCAAGGACGCCCACAACGTCTCGGCGAACTCGCTCAACGCGAGCTCCGGGACGCTCTTCACCGACACGGACAACGTCTGGGGCGACGGGCGGAAGTTCTCCACCGACCGCGCCACCGCGGCCGTCGACGCCCACGCCAACACCGCCTGGACGTACGACTACTACAAGAACACCTTCGGCCGCAACGGCATCAAGAACGACGGCAAGGGCGCCACCGTCTTCGTCCACGTCGGCAACAGCTGGGACAACGCCCAGTGGTCCGACACCTGCTTCTGCATGATGACCGGTGACGGCGACGGCACCACCGACCCCGAGCAGGTCGACCTCGACACCATGGGCCACGAGATGACCCACGGCGTCACCAGCGCCACCGCCAACCTCCGCTACAGCGGCGAGTCCGGTGGCCTCAACGAGGCCACCAGCGACATCTTCGGCACCATGGTCGAGTGGTACGCCAACAACAAGGTGGACACCCCCGACTACCTGTTCAGCGACCAGTCCACCCCGCCGTGGCTGCGCCGGATGGACAAGCCCTCCCTGGACGGCCGGTCCGCCGACTGCTGGAGCCGCAAGGTCGGCCAGCTCGACGTGCACAACTCCTCGGGCGTCGGCAACCACTGGTTCTACCTGGCCAGTGAGGGCAGCGGCAGCAAGACCATCAACGGGTACACCTACAACAGCCCCACCTGCAACGGCTCCGCGGTGACGGGCATCGGCAACCAGAAGGTCGCCGCGATCTGGTACCGCGCGCTGACCGTCTACATGACGTCCACCACGGACTACAAGGGCGCCCGCACGGCGTCCCTGAACGCGGCCAAGGACCTGTACGGCGCCACCAGCACCGAGTACAAGGCCGTCGCGGCCGCCTGGAGCGCCGTCTCGGTCGGCTGACGACCCGCTCTCGGCACCACAGCGGCGGCTCGCCGCCCCGGGCGTCTCCCGGGGCGGCGGGCCGCTTCCACGTGTTCGGCCGGACTGCCGGCTGCCCCGGTCAGCCGGGCCGGTCCGTGGGGCGGCCGGTCAGCCCAGGACGCGGACCGGGGAGCCCGCCAGGAACGCCTCGATGTCCTCCACCGCCTGCCCGTAGTACGTGCGGTAGGTGTCGACCGAGACATAGCCGAGGTGCGGGGTCGCCAACAGCCGGGGCGCGGTGCGCAGCGGGTGGTCGGCGGGCAGCGGTTCGACGTCGAAGACGTCCACCGCCGCACCCGCGATCCGGCCCTCGGTCAGCGCGGCGAGCAACGCCTCCTGGTCGACGATCGCCGCCCGCGAGGTGTTCACCAGGTACGCCTGCGGCTTCATCAGGGCGAACTCGGCCTTGCCGAGCAGGCCCCGGCTGCGATCGCCCAGCACCAGGTGCACGGAGACGAAGTCGCTCTCGCGCAGCAGCTCCTCCTTGGAGGCGGCGCGCCGGGCACCGACCTCCGCGGCCCGCTCCTCGGTCAGGTTCGGGCTCCAGGCGACCACGTCCATGCCGAACGCGAGGCCCACCCGGGCCACCAGGGCGCCGATCTTCCCCAGGCCGAGCAGCCCGAGCCGCCGCCCGGCCAGGTCGGCGCCGAGGGTGCTCTGCCACGGACCCCCCGTGCGCAGCGCGTCGTTCTCGGTGACGATGCCCCGGGCGAGACCGAGCAGGAGCGCCCAGGTCAGCTCCACCGGCGGCGTGGCGGAGCTCGCCGTGCCGCAGACCGTCACCCCGTGCGCACGGGCGGCCGCGTAGTCGATCACCGTGTTGCGCATCCCGGAGGCGACCAGCAGCCGCAACCGGGGCAACCGGCCGAACAGTTCGGCCGGGAAGGCCACCCGCTCGCGCAAGGTCACGATGATGTCGAAGCCGGCGACGGCGTCGACCAGTTCGTCCACCGAGTCGAAGTGTGCGGGAAAGGCGGTCAGTTCCACCCGGTCGGTCACCGGTGACCAGTCGACGATGCTCGTCGCGACACCCTGGTAGTCGTCGAGTACGGCACAGCGAAGTTTCATACCCGCACTCTCGCAGACCGCCCCGGAGGAGGGCGCTACCCCGAGCAACACCGGATCAGCGCGGTACCGGTGCGCGGTGATGGCACCGACCGCGGCGGGCGGGAGCCTGGTTCTGCGGCAGATGATCACCAGCACGCCCTTCCACCGGTGACCCTTACCCGAAGCCGCTGGTCCGACCGTCCTCAAGGGCCCACCGGTTCCATCGGGGCAGGGGAATTGCAACCTCACGCCCCTTGCCCAGCGGAATCAGACCCAGCTCTACGGCGAGTGCGACCTGCCTTTGCGCCTCCGCTCTGGAGATATTCCTGTCCTTCTCGCAGAAGGCGGCAAGTTCAGCCCTGGACCAATTCCTGTGCCGCACGTACTCGGCGTACTCCTCCAGTCCTGGAACGGTCTCCTCATGCCATTCCGTGGACATTCTCCTCTTCACCTCGGAAAGGCGGGCCCGCTCGCGCTTCTGCTGCTCGGCCCAGGCACGCTCCTGCTCCGGAGTGCTCCCCACCGCAGGCTTGTCCAGCTCCGCGAGCCCCGGCTCCACGGTCGGACCTCCCCACCCCCACGCGGCCGGAACCCACCTCCAACTGCCATCTGAAACGATCTCGATGGAGTCGGGCACCATGGCGATGAGCCTGGCCAGCCACGGCGCCCGGCCCCTGATCACAGCGGGGACAGCCTCGCCGAAGGCCTCCGGACAGCTGGGAGTGACCTCGATGCCCGGCAACACGAAGCCCCCGCGCTCGATCCTCACCGGTACGCACACGGTCACATCTGTGACCCGGCAGGTCACGGCGACGCGAAACCTAGGAGGGTAGGCCTCCCCCGCCACGGGGACAAGAGTGTCCGACAGCCACGCCTCCTCTCCCTCGTGAAAGGTCGGCCTTGCCTCCACCCAACTTCCCCAGGGTCGGTTCGGCGAAATGTTCGAGCGCTTCCTCGGGACGTTCATGAATCCGAACCTAACCTCCCCGGGCTTCGGCGAGCCAGGCCTCGGGTCTCCGGATTCAGGGTGGTTTCCCGAGACTCGCGGAGCTGTCGTGAACCTCCTCGCCGAGGCACAGTCAAAAGTGGGATGTCGAGCCACCGCATCCCGGACGCCCCTCCGACAAGGAGTCCCACGTGACCACAGAGATCCGTCGCGCGAGCACGTCAGGCTCGTCCCGCTGGTCCGCGCCGGAGGCGGTCGGCTGCGTACTCGGCTGCGAGCTCCTCCTGTCGGCCGGCGGCCTGCTCACAACAGGTCTCGTCACGGGCAGCACCAGCTGCCTCACCGGCGCCGGTACCCTCGCGGTCGCCGGGGGCATCGCTGCCACCGTCTGTCTCGCCCTGCGCCGCGAGCGCATCGACGCTCAGAACCGGACCGAGACGTAGCCGTCACACACACGGCCCGCTTCAACTTCACCGGGACTCGGGTGGAAGCGAAACTCCGGGAGCGAAGGAGGACGGTCCTCGCCGGCCGACCTCCCGTTCCCGAGCCCGCCCCCGGGCACGGCGCCGCATCCCGGTCGAGCGGCCCCCCCCGGGGATGTGCCCCCGCGGGGCGCGCTGGGTCGAAGAGCGCACCCCACGCCCGCGGCCC
>NZ_JBHVWC010000095.1:10025-31450 GCF_042882445.1 Kitasatospora sp. NPDC058218
AACCGGGGGCGCTTGGGTGCCGGGCCCGCCCCGCCCCCCACCCGGCCCCCGCCCCCCCCCCCGGCCCGGGCGCCGCCCCCGGGCCGCCCGGCGGGGGGGTTTTTGCGCCCGGGCCGCTCGACCGTGTCTCTTCCCGCTCAGCCCTGGCCGAGGGCCGTGGCGTCGGCGGCGATCAGCTGGGCGCGGTCCGCGGGGACGGACCGGCCCGCCTGGTTCTCGGCCCAGCGGGCGAGCGGCCCGTACTGGCCCTGACCGAGCATCACCGTCAGGGTCGCCACCGCGTTGCGGTCCGCGCCGGAGGTGAGGATCAGCGAGGCCAGCCCGGTGGGCGTCGCGGCCACGGTGAACTCGGTGACCGCCTCGGCCCGGCCGCCCGGACCGGTCGCCTCGGCGCGCAGGGTGTGGCTGCCGAGCGCGAGCCCGGTGGCGTCGAACGCGGCGCCGGGTGCCAGCTCCTGGCCGTCCAGGGTCAGCCGAACCGTCTCCGCCCCGCTCGACTGCACGGCGACGGCCTGCTGCCGCTGGGCCCGGTCCAGCGTGCTGCCGGCGGCCGGCGAGGTGATCGCCACCTTCGGCGCGGCCGGCGGCGCCACGCCGGCGATCTGCAGCCAGGCGGAGTTCCAACCGGCCAGCTCCGACGGCCGGTTGGTGATGATGCCGTCGACACCGGCGGCCTCCAGGGCCTTCCAGCGGGCCGCCGCGTCGACCGTCCAGACGTTGACGGCCACCCCGGCCGCGTGCAGGTCCTTCACCACGCCGATCCGGGCCGACAGCGCGCCGTCGGCCGGGTTGTAGGCCGCCAGGCCGAGCTCCTTCGAGATCGCCACCGGGTCGGCGTCCAGCTCGCTGCGGAGCAGGCCGAGCGGCAGTTCGGGCGCCAGCTCGCGGGTGAAGCGCAGGGCGTCCACCTCGAAGCTCTGCACGAAGACGCGGTTGGTCATGCCGTGGTCGCGGATCTCCTGGACGATCCGCGCCACCTCGTCGCGGCTGTGCCTGCCCTTGATCTCCAGCAGCAGACCGCCGCCACGACCGCGGAGGTCGTCCAACTGGGCGGCCAGGGTCGGCACGCGCGCACCCGCGTAGGCCGGGCCGAACCAGGAGCCGGCGTCCAGAGCGTCGAGCTGCGCGGCCGTCAGGTCACGGATCCGGCCCTTGCCGTTGGTCGTGCGGTCGACGGTGTCGTCGTGCAGGACGTAGGGGACGCCGTCCTTGCTCGGCTGGACGTCGTTCTCGATCCACTCGGCACCGCCGCGGCGGGCGATCTCGTCGGAGACCAGGGTGTTCTCCGGAGCCGCGGAGGAGGCGCCGCGGTGGGCGAACACGGTCAGCGGCGAACCGGCCGGGCGGAGCCAGGCCCCCGGGGCGAGGGCGGTGAGCTTGACGTCGTCGAACGACACCTTCGCGCCGTTCACCACCAGCGCCTGGCCGCCGTCCGCGCTGCGGGCGACCTGGGTGGTGCGCATCACCTCCTTGCCCTCGAAGATCCAGCGGGCGCTGCCGCCGTGCACCTCGACGGCGATCCGCACGTCGCGGCCGGTGCCGGCCGCGGTCGGGGCGGCGGCGGTGTTGGTGACGTTCCACGTGTTGCCGGTGGTGCGCTGGGCGAACTCCAGGCCGTTGGCGGCGGTGGTGCCGGTGCGCATGGTGGCGATGGACCACGGGGTCGAGCCGCTCGCCGGGACGTCCAGACCCAGCGCCGTCCAACGGGCGGCGTCCTGGACGGTGTCGAAGCGGGCGGTGGCCTCGAAGCGGAAGTCGTCGAGGTGGCGGCCGAAGGTGATCCGGCTCTGCTGGCCGGAGTTGGCGGAGACGCCGACCAGACGACCGTTCTCCACCTTCCAGTCGCCCTCGACGGCGTTCCAGCCGGCCGGGAGACCGGCACCGGTGAAGGTCTCGGAGACGACGACCTCACCGGGCGCGGGCGTGGCGGCAGCCGGCCCGCTGCTGGTGGGCGTGGCGGCAAGGGACGTGGAGGCCGCGGGCGCACCGGTCGTGGGCGCGCCGGTCGTGGCGGACACGGCGGCGGGTGCGGTCAGCGCGACGGTGGTGAGGCCGAGAGCGGTGGCGACCACGGCGGCGAGCAGGCCGGCGGGGCGGCCCGTCGGACGACCGACGGCCGGACGGCGGCGTGCGACGCGGCGGCCCCGCCGGCGGGCGGCGGCCGGGTACGTCGTATCGGGGCGAGCGGCGTCCGGCTGGGCGGCGTGGAGGTGGTGACCCTGTGTCATGTTCGCCAGGTTAGGGACGGCGGCCGAACCGGAAACCACAGCTCCGTCAATCGCCCGTGACGATTGACCGTACTCCAACCTGGAATGTCAGATCGCGGGGGCGGCACGGGGCGGCGACGGAGTGCTCCGGCCAGGTCGGGGACCTTGGTCGTGACAAGGTGACCGTCCACCGGCGGGGGGCTCCGCGTTCGTCAGCCGAGCCCGGATCGTGCGGCTCTTTCGTGTGACCTACCAGAGGGTGGACGGACCCGCGAGCACCCAGCCGGCATCGGTGGGCTTGACCCAGAAGCCCAAGGCCACCTCGATCGTCCGCCCGCGGTAGGTGACCTCGACATAGTGATTACTGTCGGTGTGGCCCCAGGCGAAGTCCCCGAGATCGAGTTCACCGAGCCAGGACAAGTCCCGCTCCCACTCGTCGGCAGCACGGCTGCCACTCGTCTCGTCCGCTTCGGCGCTCGCTCCGACCGAGCCGGCCCACAGCGACTCGAGCACGTGCCGAACCGAGGAGTGCTGGACGAGCTGTTCGGCCTCGGGGATCCTCCCGGCGCGGAGGAGGCTGAAGTAGCGGCGAACGACCGCTTCGACGTCGTTCCTGGCAGGATGCTCCGTCCAGATCTTCACCGTCGGAACTGTAGAGGCTGAGTAGCGCGCCGCCGAACGGTTCTCACCGTGGAAATCGCCGGTGCTGGGACTGGAGCCGGCTTCTCGGGCCGGCCGGAGGCACGATCGCGGGCGGGAGATCGTCCCTCAGCAGGAGACAGACCTGCACGGCGGGGAGGGACTTGCCGGAGGTGACGTTACGGCCGGCGCCGATCACCGGGGCGCAGGGGCACCATCGGCCGCCGGGGCACCGGGTCGCCGTCGGGGCGTCAGGTCGTCAGGTCGTCGGGTCGTCGGGGCCGTCGTCCGGGCACAGGAAGCTGAGGCCCGCCAGGGCGCCGGGACCCGTCCCCGCGATCCACATGGGACCGCCGGACCTGGGGTCGACAGAAATATACAGACCGGTCTACTGTTTCCCGCATGGGAGTCAAGGGAGAAGAGACCCGCGCCCGGCTGATCGCCGGGACGCGCAACCTGATCGAGGCACAGGGCTACTTCGGCACCGGCCTCAACCAGATCGTGGCGGAGAGCGGCGCACCGCGCGGCTCGCTCTACTTCCACTTCCCCGAAGGCAAGGACCAACTGGTCGCCGCCGCCCTCGTCCAGGCCGGGCAGGAGATCGAGGAGCTCCTCCGGACGCCGGTCGGACGCGACTCGGGCGCGACGGCACTCGTCGACCGGCTCGTCGAGGTCTTCGCCGCCCGCCTGGAGGAGTCCGACTACACCAAGGGCTGCCCCGTCGCGACCGTCGGCCTGGAGGTGGCGGGCGGCAACGAGGCGCTGCGCCGCGTCTGCGCCGAGGTGTACGGGACTTGGCAACGCGTCCTCAGCGAACGACTGGTCGCCGACGGCTTCGGCCCGGCCGAGGCGGAGACCGCCTCGGGTCAGGCACTCGCCCTGCTCGAAGGTGCGGTACTGCTCGCCCGGGTACGGCACGACCGCCGACCCCTGGAGGACGCCCGGCACGCCGTCCGGCACCTGCTCGGCGCCAAGAAGAAGTGACCGATCCGGCGCCGGCCCGTCACCCCGGACGCAACCCTGCCGCACCGGCGCGCGCCTGACTTCGCGAGCCCACGGGCCCGCTGGGTCGCGGGCCCGGCTCCGCCACTGCACACCGCCCGGCCCACATCCACTCCCCTCCGGTCAACGCATGCCCGATAAATATCCCGACCGGTCTACTTAATTTTGCTTCCCCTCGCTTTCCTCGCCTCCGCTCCACCTTCCATCTCCCCGCTTCCCTCTACACCCAGGCATCGGCCAAAAATATACAGACCGGTCTACTTAAATATGCCGACCAGTCTACCTAGAATGGAGCTCTCCCTCATGCCCACCACCCCCACGCCGCCGCCCCAGCCCAAATCCGAGCCCCAATCCGAGCCCCAGCCCCAGCCGCGCACCCTGGTCCTCGGCGCGACCGGCTTCCTCGGTCGCTGGCTGGTCCTCGAACTCCTCGGCCGCGGCGAGCCGGTGGCCGCCGGCATCCGTGGCGGACGCGGAACCGCACGGGACGAGCAGCTGCGCCGCTGGCTGCACGAGCACGGCGCCGAAGACTCCGCACTGACCACCGTCGCCGCCGACCTCACCCGCCCGGGCCTTGGCCTGACCACATCGGACGAGGCCCGGTTGGCCGACGTCCGCGACGTCCACAACCTCGCCGCCCTCTACCGCTTCGGCCTGGACCGCACCGAGGCGCACGCCGCCAACGTCGACGGCGCCCTGCACGCGCTGCGCTGGGCCGCCGCCCGGCCGGCGCTCCGACGGCTCGTCCACCTCTCCGGCTACCGGGTCGGCCGGAACGCCGCACCGCGTCACCCGCTGCCCGCCGCCGAGACCGACGCGCTCTACCGCCGCCTCGGCGCCTACGAAGCCTCCAAGCAGTTGGGCGACGCCGCCGTCCGCGTCACGGCCGCCCGGCTCGGCGTGCCGCTCACCACGGTCAATCCGAGCAGCGTGATCGGCCACTCGGTCACCGGCGAGGCCGGACAGTACCTCGGCCTGGCCGATCTGATACGCCAACTCGCCCACCGCCGACTTCCGTTGCTCCCCGGTTCGGCACGGACCTTCCTGCCGGTGGTCGCGGTCGACCATCTGGCCCGGTTCCTCGCGGCCGTGCCGGAGTTCGACGAGGGCCCGGCGCACTCCCACGCCGTGCTCGACCCCGCGACACCGCCCCTGCCCGAACTCGTGGCGCTGCTGGCCGAGCACCTCGGAGTGCCCGCGCCGCGCGCGCTCGTCCCGGTCGCCCTGGTCCGCAGGCTGCCCCGCGCCCTGACCGGCGCCGACCGGGAGACGCTCGGCTTCCTCTCCGAGGACGGCTACGACACCGCCTCCGCCGACCGGTTGGCCCGGGCCGCGGGCCTGCGGCACCCGCCCGTCGCCGAGGTGCTGCGGCGCTGGGCCACCCGCCTGGTCGCCGATGGCTTCGGCGAGGTCGGGAACCGCGAGGCCGGGAACGGCGGGGGTGCCGGCAACTCCGGCAGGCGGCGTCGCTGAACAGCGACCGTTCGCCGCCTGGCCGATCGACCTCTGCCGGTCGGCCGGGCGGTTCACCCCGACCCTCGACCGGTCCGACGGACGGTCATCCGCGCCGGCCGGCCAGAGCGCCGGACCCCGGCCGGCCAGAGTGTCGGACCTCGGCCGGCCAGAGTGTCGGACCTCGCTCCGCCGCACGTCACCGAGCACCCCGGCGTCCCCCGGCGGTGCCCCGCCCCAGCCCACACGCTCCCTCACGGATGAGGGTTGATCAGCTCTCTTCGAGGTGCCCGGATGTGTGGGAGAGCCGCGAAGAGGACACCCGTGCACCGACCGTGGGAGGTCGAGGACGGGCCGGGGGAGCTGATCGCCCCGCTGCTGCTCGTGGCCGTCGGCCTCGCGCGGCCTCACATCCGGGACCGCAGCACGTCGACCTCGCAGCCCGGCGAGGACGGGTCGAAGCCGTGCTCGACCAGCCAGCGAACCGCCAACAGGCTTCGCAGCGACCACCACCCGTGAATCACGTCGAGATCGACGTCGCCGCCGTAGCCGGCGATGACGTCGCCGAGGCGCTCCTCGTGTCCGAGGGTCAGGACGGCGAGGTCGAACAGGGCATCTCCCCGGCTCGCCTCGGACCAGTCGATCACGCCGGTGATCTCGTCGCCGTCGACGAACACGTGGGCGACCTGCAGGTCGCCGTGCGTGAACACCGGTGTCCACGGGCGCAGCGCACTCTCGGCGACGCGGCGGTTGCGCGTGACCAGGTCGGCGGGGAGGACGCCGTTCGTGACGAGCCAGGAGCATTCGGCGTCGAGGGCCGACGCGAGCTCGTCTACGCTCCGACCGGGCCAGGGCGGCAGCGGTGCGTCGTGCAGCACCCGTGCGGCGGCACCCGCCGCGGCCCACGCCGCCGGCGACGCGGTCGACGGCTCGCCGAGACGGCCGAGTGCCGTGCCCGGGAGGGCGGCGACCGCGAGCACGGGCGGCTTGCGCCACAGGACCTCCGGGGTCGGGACCGGCGCCATGGCCATCGCCTCGACCTCGACGTCGGTGCGCAGCTGATCAGCATCGATCTTCAGGAACACATCACCGATACGCAGGGTCGCGCGCTCGTTGTGGGCAACGACGACCTCGACCTCTTCCATGCCGACCATTGTCGCGCGGCGGCCGCCGATGTCACCGGGTCGATCGCGGGCGATCGCCCGGCCGACCGCGTCCCGCCCGCCCTGCGTCCTCGTGCCCGCCACCGAGCCCTGGCACACGGCACCGAGTGCCCGACACCGAGTCCACGCCACCGATCACGTCGCCTGACGCAGCACGGAACCCGACTCCGGACTCGGCGCCCAACGTCGGCTTGTGGAGCTTGCGTTCGCCCGTCTGCCCTGGTTTCGTCGGCTGCGGACCCGGTGGGAGGTCCGTGGCGACATCCACGAAGCCTTCCTGCCTCTTGGCCGTGCGCTCATCCATCCGCGGCGGCTTGTTCGTCTCCGTGCTCTGACAGCATCGGCACCCAGTAGCTCATCACCTGGTGCAGACGCCGACGGTGGTCGACGATCCAGTCGTCCGGCAGGGCGAGCGGGACCCGCACGGTGACCATGGACCCGGACTCGTCCTCCACGATCACCTCCGGGCAGTCACGCTCGCCGGTGAGCTGGATGAAGATCGACGGCCCTCTGCTCATCTCCATCCAGCCCACGTCCTCACCGGCGTCGAGCCGGTCCAGTGCGTCGGCCCGCCCATCGACCCGTCCGTCAGCCCCTCCGTCGGCCCGCCCATCGACCCGTCCGTCAGCCCCTCCGTCGGCCCGTCCGTCGGCCCGTCCGTCGGCCCGTCCGTCGGGTGTCCGGGCGGCCTCACCCCACTCCGGCACCCGCCCGCTCGAACCCGAGCAGGCTCCAGCTCACCCCCGGGCGGCCGTGCAGGTCCGTACGACCGGCGCGGGTCAGCAGGTCCAGTCCGTGTTCCCGGGCGAGTGCGACGGTCTCCTCGGCCGAGACGTCGAACATCCGACGGCCGGGCGGGACGGGCCCGTGACGCAGCGAGAGCAGCACCCGGCCGGCGGGCGCGAGCAGCCGGGCGAGCGCCCCCATCGCCAACCGGCGCTCCTGGTCGGCCAGATGCATCCAGACGGCGGTCAACAGGATCAGGTCGAAGCGCTCGCCCGAGGCGCCGAGGACGGCCGCCTCGGGCAGGGCGTCGTCCACCCAGTGAATCTCGCTGGCGGCGTGGATCCGCCGGCCGATCCGGCGCAGCTCCGCCGTGGGCTCCGCCGCGACCACCCGGTGACCGAGGGCCGCCAGGGCGGCCGCGTCCCGACCGGTGCCGGCGCCGATGTCGAGGACGGCGCTCGGCGCCCCGGGGACGAGGTGCAGCAGCTCGCGGTGCACCTCCTCGAAGGTCACCTCCTCGTACTGCACGGCGAGTTGCTCCGCCGCCTCGGCGTACCCCTCGGTGCCGGCCGGTCCGTTCACGTCTCCCCCTGATGCGTCGGGCGGTTCCGGTCAGGCCAGGTCGCCCGCCACCGCCAGGACGATCTTCCCCCGGTTGCCGCGGCGCTCCAACTGCCGGTGCGCGTCGGCGGCCGCCGACAGCGCGAACACCGACTCCACCGGGACCCGGTAGACCCCGGCGGCCACCCGGTCGGCGATCTCCCGCGGGTCGGGGCGCGGGTCGTAGCCGTGGTCCAGCAGGTTGGTGATCTGGAAGCCGTGGATGGAGACGTTCTTCGGGTAGAAGTGCCGGGTGTCGATGACGCTGGGCTCCAAGGCCACGTTGGCGAGCGCGACGACCCGCCCGGCCGGGACCACCGCCAGCTCCGCGTAGAAGCCCGAGCCCGCGGCGGCGTCCATCGCCGGGCCGCGCTGCCCGACCGCCAGCCCGGCCCCCCTCCCCCGGACTGCTCGCTGCTCTTCCTCGACGACTCCCAGGCCCGTCGTCGCCGCTGGTGCTCCATGGACCGCTGCGGCAACCTCGCCAAGATCGCCGGCTACCGCGCCCGCGCCTGAGCCGTTCCCCATCGGGCCCGCCCGGACTCGGGCACGGGTCCGGTCAGGCCTCGCCGGGGTGCCAGGCCGGCCACTCCCAGGGCCGGTCGACCCAGTGGACACGGGTCTCGTCCCGTGGATCGAGGTCAGGGAAGAGCTGGTGAACGCGCGGCTCGAACTCCTCCGGAGCCAGCGGCTCCCAGCCGTGGCCCTCGAAGTGGACCAGGCGGTAGCGGCTGTCGGTACGGAACTCGGCGACCTCGACCAGGGGCTTTGACGTGCTGTTCGTTTCCATGCCCCCAGCATGTGGCGGACCTCCGGCGCCCGCACCCGGGGTACGGCACGCAGCTGTAGGGTCCGCGTTCCAGGGTCCGCTTCCGGACCGCCGTGTCTGGCGGGTGGCCGATTGGACAGGCCGCGTGGAACGGGTCTGTCCAATCGTCGGCGTTCAGGTTCGGCTCGCCGAGGACGTCGGCGGACTGCGGTCGCGGCATGGCAGGATCGCAACGCGCGGAACGTCACTCGATCCAACTACCCGGTCGGGCGGGAAATCCCGGCGTTCCAGTTCAGGGTGTGCCCTCGTCTGCGTGTCCAGGCCGTGGGCAGCCCGGTGGATCCGCGGTCGGAGTCATGCCAAGGAGTGATGGGTTGATGCGTGTCGTACTCTTCCAACCACCGATGTTCAGCCGGGAAGCCCCGGCCGCTTCGCTGGCCGAGGCTCTGGCAGTGCCGCTGCTCCACCTCGGTGATCTCCTGCGTACCCACCTCTCCCGAGGCACCGAGCTGGGGATCCGAGCCGCCAAGATCATCGATTCCGGCAGTCTGTTTCCCGACGAGCTCATCACTGCGGTCGTCCGCGACCGGCTGCACCGAGATGCCCCTGCGGGCTTCCTCCTCGTCGGGCATCCGCACAGCGCCGCCCAGGCGCTCGCTCTGGACGAGCTGCTCCGCGGGCTCGGCCGACCCCTCGACAGCGTGCTGAACCTGCATCTCCCCGAGGTGGAGGTCGAGCGCCACGTTCGCCGTCTGGCGGGCCGTCGCCTCTGCCGCGACAACCGGTCCCACGTCTTCGAGCCACCGGTGGATCATCTCCTCGTCGATGACGTCTGCAATGTCTGCGGCGGTGAGCTCTACCGACGCGGGGTCGACAGCGAGGCCATCGTCCGCAGTCGGTTCAGGTCCCACGAAGCGCTGCTGGCGCCCATCGCCCGGCACTACGCGCGGCAGGGGCTCCTCGTCACGGTCGACTCTGTCGGCACGTCCGACGAGATAGCCGGGCGCGCGCTCGCTGCGCTCCGGGAGCGCAGCCCCCGAGCCTCCTCGGGGTCGGCGACGTCTTGAGCCCGGCCGACGAGGCTCGGACACGGTCCTCGGGCACACACTCGGAGGACACGAGCGCGAAACCTTGAAGCCCTGCAGGCCACGGCGATGTTGCCGGACACCGAACTCGGCACCCACAGCGGCGTACGGCCGGGAACGGACTGCGGCACAGAACCCTCTTCCGGGTCATGTCCCGGCGCCGGTGTGCTCGTTGAGTACGGCGAACAGGTCGGCGATCGGTCGCCGACAGGCTCGGTACCCGGGCCGCCGCCGCGTCACGGCCGGACCACCGGAGCACCGGTCCGAGGGGCCAGGAGTCCGGGAGTCCAGGAGTCCGACGAGGGCGCGGCGCGGCAATGGTTCGGCAGCAGGAGGACGAGGGCATGAGCGGGCAACGCGTGGACGGGCAGTGGCAGTGGCCGACGCAGGCATGGGAGCCGCCACCGGTGCCCGTCGCACCACCGGCAGCGCCCGTACCACCACCGCCCGCCGCCCAGGCCCGACGCACGTCCCGTCGGGCCTGGGCGGCCGCGGCCGCCGGGATCGTCGCCGTACTGGCGTCCGTCCTGGTGATGTGCGGGCCGGGGTCGGGCGACGAGCTGTCCGCCGTGGTGGCGTTCCCCGGGGCGTCGCCGTCCCCGTCACCCGCGCCGTCGGTGCCCTCCGTCCCCGATCTGCTGCCGGTACCGGCGCTGCCGACCGCTGACCCGGCCCCCTCTCCGGAGGCGGCTCCGGCCACGGAGAGTCAGGCCGTGCCCGGGGCGTCACCCGGGGCCGAGCGGGCGGGGGTGGACGGCGAGTCGGCGGCGGCGCACTCCGCCGACGCCCGGCCGAGGCCGAACCGGACGCCCCGCCCGGCACCGGCCCGCAGCCCGCAGGCCCCCGGGGCCACGGTGCCGCCCCCGGCACCCTCGCCCGCCGGGGGCACGGACCCGGGCGGAGCGGCGCCGGGTGGGCCGGCCCCGGCCGGCGGGGGCTCGATCTGCGACCGGGCCGAGCGCTTCGGCCGCTGGCCGGCCGGCTCGGAGCAGGCACGGCTCTGCCACAGCATCTACGGGTGACCGGCCGTCCCCGTCGGCGCCGAGCCCGCCCTCACCCCGTCGGCAGCAGCCCCTGGTCCAGCCGGGGCGCCAGCACCCTGGCCAGCGTGTCGGTGATGTGCCCGGCGTCCCGGTAGAGCACCACGCCCTCCAGTACCGCCGGGCAGTCCGGCCCGGTCCCGGGGCAGAGCAGCGGTCCGAGGTCCAGCACCCGTACGCGGTAGCGCTCGGCGAGCCCGCCGTCGACCAGCGGGTCCTGCTCGAAGGCCGTCTCCCGGGGGAAGAAGCAGGCGTCCGAGCGGCCGTCCGAGGCGGCCAGGCAGGTCGGGATGTCCTTGCCGGGCATCGGCGTGTCCGCCAGGTAGGCGAGCGGCGCGCCGACGGCCGAGAGGCGGTCCAACGTGCGGTTCCAGCCCTCGGCGCGCTCCGGCTGACTGCCGTACCGGTTGAGGCCGGCCATCACGATCAGACGCGGCCCGGGGCCGGTCGCCAGCCGGGTGAGGGTGTTCTCGCGCCAGCGGTCGCACTCGTCGAAGGTCCGGCCGAGGACGTTGTTGCGCACGGTCAGGGTGGCCAGCGGGCAGCCCGGCTTGACCAGCACCTCCAGGGCCCAGTTCCGCTGCTCGGCCAGGGCCAGCGCGGCCGAGATCCACTGGCCCGCGTGCGAGTCGCCGACCAGCACGATCCGGTCGGGGCTGTTCTCGGCGCCGAACAGGCAGCGCGGGCTGCTGTCGGCGCCGAGCGGGATCTCGCAGCCGCGGCCGGGCGGGAAGTCCTCGCGGGCCCGGGCCAGCGAGGGCGTCAGGCTCAGGACGCGGCTGCCGGGGGCCAGCAGGGCGGGGCCGTCGACCGCGCCGGCCGGGACGGCGACGGGGCCTTCGGTGTCGCCGAGTGCCCGGACGGTCCCGCCGCCCAGGACCAGCCCGGCGATCAGCGGGATCACCAGTGCGCTGGCCCCGACCGCCAGGCCCCGGCGCGGTGCCGGGCTGCTGCCGAAGCGCAGCGGCTGCTCGACCAGCCGCATGGTCAGCCAGGCCGGCAGGGCACTCGCGGCGGTGAGCGCGACCAGGGTGGTCCACGGCAGGGCGCCGTAGCGGGCCTGGGCGATGGTCAGCACCGGCCAGTGCCAGAGGTACCACGCGTAGGAGAGCCGGCCGGCGGCGCGCAGCGGGCGGGCGGCGAGCAGCCGGCCCACGTCGGTGGCGCCGAGCGCGCGGTGCGCCGGGCCGGCGAGCAGCACGGCGGCGGTACCGAGCACGGGCAGCAGGGCGGCGCTCCCGGGGTAGGGGGTGTTGCGGTCGTAGTGGAGGACCGCGACCAGGACCGCCGCCGCACCGACCCAGCCGAGCAGGCGCAGCGCCCGGCCGACCGGTCGTCCGGAGCGGCCGGCACGCGGCAGCCACCGGGCCAGGGTCGAGCCGAGCATGGCGGCGCAGGCCCCGGCGGCGAACTCCCAGAGCCGGCTGGCGGTGGAGAAGTAGCCGAGCGGCGCGGAGCCGGCCGTCCAGCGGATGCAGAGCAGCAGCGAGACGCCACCGATCGCCGTGGTCGCGACGGCGATCGCGGCGGTGCGCCGGCGCCCCGTCAGGTAGCGGGCGAGGCCGAGCAGCAGCACGCCCCACAGCAGGTAGAACTGGTTCTCCACGCCGAGCGACCAGAAGTGCTGGAGCGGGCTCGGGTCGCGTTCGGCGCCGAGGTAGTCGGTCTGCTGGCCGACGAACCGCCAGTTGGCGAACTGGCCGGCGGACGCGATCAGGTCGCGGGCCAGGTCGGTACCGCGCAGCGGGTCGAGCAGCGCGCCGCCGGCGAGCGCGGTGGCGACCAGGACGACGGCGGCGGCGGGCAGGATGCGGCGGGCCCGGCGCGCGGCGAAGTCCCGCAGGCCGATCGGCCGGGCCAGCAGCAGACCGGTGATCAGGAATCCGGAGATGACGAAGAAGACGTCGACGCCGACGTAGCCGCCGGTGAAGGCCGGCACGGCGGAGTGGAAGGCCAGGACGGCGAGCACGGCGACGCCGCGCAGTCCCTCGATGTCGGGGCGGAAGGCCGCCCGCTTGCGGGGCTCGCCGGTCGCGGTCAGCTGCCCGAGGTCGGTCGCCCGTTCGGAACGGGCGGCTGCCACGACGACGGCGTCGTCGGTCACGGCCTCGGCGGCAGCAACGGCGACGGCGGGATCCGGCGCGGGCGCAATGGCAGCGACAGGGACGGCAACGGTGGCGGGCGCGACGGGCCCGGCTCCAGGAACAGGCAGGGGTACGGCGCGCGACGGTTCGGCGCTCGGTGGTACGGCCGTTGACACGGCGGGGCTCCTTGCAGTGCTGGCAGCGGTCGTTCGGGACCACCGGGCCGATGGGGCGGCCGGGCGGTGGGGTCCGCGCCGGTGGGGCGACGCGCAAGGAAAGCCGCGGGAAGGCGGCAGGAAGGGGCGGGGACGCGGCAGGGACGCGCGGAACGGGGTGGCACGGGGTGGAACGAAGGCCGAGCGGGTCGATCAGGTGTCAGCGGAGCAGCGGGTCGGCCCAGCCGGAGGCCAGCAGGCCGCAGAGCAGCAGTACCGCGGTGACGGCGACCGCCTCGGCCTGCCCGAAGCGCAGGTCGGCGGGGCGGTCGGCGGCCGGCCGGCCGGCGGTGGCCGACTCCAGGGCCGCCCGGGCGGGGGTGTGCCGGGCGGGCGCGGCGACGTCGGCACCCTTGCCGCCGCGCAGCAGGGGCCAGAGGGAGCGGACGAGCGGGATCATCGTGTGCGCGGTGAGCCCGAGCAGCCCGATCAGTGCCCAGTACGGCTGCCAGCCGTGCAGCGCGACGGCCCGGGCGAGGCCCACGGCACCGGCGATGACGACGAGGCCGAGCCAGCCGACCCCGATCCGGGCGACCGTGCGGGCCAGCGAACTGCCGCCGGAGACGGCGCCGGTGGGCACCCAGTCGGCGCTGCGGCGGCGCAGCGCGTGCGCGATGGCGACCACGTGGCAGAGCCCGCCCAGGAGTTGGACCCGGGTGACCTCGAAGCGCCAGCGGGTGCGGGACATCGCGGGCAGCAGGACCAGGGCGACCCAGATCGGCGGCAGGAACGGCAGGACCTGCCAGGGTTCGATCTCGTCGGGTGCGAAGAACAGCATGATCAGGGCCGGCAGCGGGATGGCGAAGACGTTCACCGCGCTGGTGAGGTAGCCGAGGATGCCGTTCCAGAAGCAGAGCCGGGCCGAGCGGCTGAGCGGCCCGCTGCGGAAGCCGGGGTCGCCGACCAGGGCGAGCGAACCGAGGCACCAGCGGTACTGCTGGCTGATGAAGGCGGGCAGGCCGGTGGGCGACATGCCCTTGGCGACCAGCGCGGGGACGTAGCGGGTGGTCCACCCGGCGCGGGCCAGCGAGAGGCCGGTGTAGAGGTCCTCGCTGTGGTCGATCTCGGCGAAGCCGCCGACCCGCTCCAGCGCGGCACGGCGGTAGAGCGCGTTGGTGCCGCAGCAGACGGTGCCGTCCTGGGCGTCCCGGGAGGGCTGGATCCAGCGGTAGAAGATCTCCTGGGTCGCTCCGGCGGCCCGCTCCAGCCACGACATGTCCGGGTCGGTGTCGAAGCACTGGGGGCTCTGCACGATGCCGACCTCGGGGGTGTCGAGGTAGGGCGCCAGGTGCCGCAGGAAGTCCGGGCGCGGGCAGAAGTCGGCGTCGAGGACGGCGATGATGTCGCCGTTGCCCTCGGCCAGGCCGTGGTTGAGGTTGCCGGCCTTCTTGAACCGGCCCCGGTCGGGCCGGGCCCGGTACTGGAAGCCGTAGGACTCGGCGAGTTCGCGCACCTCGGGGCGGGCGGCGTCGTCCAGGACGAGGACGGTCAGCTCGCCCGGCCAGCGGACGGCGGCGGTGTGGCGGTACGCGTTGTCCAGGACGGCCAGTGGCTCGCCGGCGGTCGGCAGCAGCAGATCGACGCCGGGGTACCGGGCGGGCTGCCAGGCGCGCAGCAGCAGGTCGTGCGAGTCACGGGTGAACCGGCGCGCGCGCTGGCCGTCGGCGAGGGAGAGCACCCAGGTGACGGCGTTGAGGACGGTCAGCACCAGGAAGGGCCAGAGCAGCGGCCGGCTGAGCGCGAAGAGGCCGAGCGTGACGGTCGCACCGGTGTAGGAGAGGGTGGCGCAGAGCAGCACCCAGCGGCGCTGCGGGCCGAAGTACCAGTAGAGCTCCTGGTCGTCGGGTGGGCTGGGCAGGCGCAGCGATTCGTCCGCGGGTGTGCGGCGCGGACCGGTATCGGATGCGGGCATGGCGGTGCCATGGAGTACGGGCATGCGGAGATGGCCCCCCTGGGCTCGGACGGAACGTGGCCGTTCGTCCGTCAGCCTCTCACATTGGCCTAGACCAATCATGAACGAGGTATGACATCTCCACATCGCCGCAGGTCAGGACTCTGACTTTGCGTCATCGCCCTGATGAATCGTCACCATTACTGTTCGGTAAGGTCCTTCACCAGCTTCTCGAACCGCAGGTCGGGGCGGCGCGGGATGCCGAAGCGCTCGTCGCCGTAGGGGAAGGGCGAGTGGATGCCGGTGCGGTGGAAGCCCCGGCGCTCGTACCAGGCGATCAGGTCGGCACGCTGCTCGATCACCGTCATCTCCAGCTCGACGGCGCCCCACTCCTGCCCCGCGATCCGCGCGGCCTCCGCCAGCACGGCCCGCCCGACGCCGCCGCCCTGCCGGCCGGGGCTCACCGAGAACATCCCGAAGTAGGCCGTCCGGCCCCGGCGTTCGAGCTGGCAGCAGGCGAGCAGCTCGCCGGCCCGCTCGACCAGCAGCACCACACCGTCCGGGTGGGTGACGGCGGCGGTGACGCCCTCGGCATCGGTGCGCTGGCCGTCCAGCAGGTCGGCCTCGGTGGTCCAGCCGGCCCGGCTGGCGTCGCCGCGGTAGGCGGACTCGACGAGGGCGAGCAGCGCGGGCACGTCGGCCACGGTCGCGGTACGGAAGACGAGGCCGTCCGTCTCGGGCCGGGCGGTGTCTGGAGTGGTCGCGGGCACGGTGGTCCTCTTCTCTACGGTGGGGCGGCGGCCGTTCGGGTGCCGACTCCCGCATCGTGCCACAGCGCCGCCCCGCCCCCGCGGCGGCTCCGGCCGCGACCGGCGGCGCCCGCGCGTCACCCGCGCGCCCGGCGCAGGGCGGCACGGGCCGCGTTGGCACCGCACATCCCGTGGACCCCGGCACCCGGCGGGGTCGCGGCCGAGCAGAGGAAGACCCCGGGAACGCCCGTGTCGTACGGGTGCAGCGCGGCCCTCGGACGCAGCACCGTCTGGACGGGGTCGTTGGCGCCGGTGCCGATGTCCCCGCCGACGTAGTTGGGGTTGCCGCGCTCCAGTTCCCGGGGCGCCGTGGCGACGGAGGCGAGGATCCGCTCGCGGAACCCGGGCGCGAAGCGCTCGATCCCGGCGACGAGCAGGTCCTGCGCGTCGCCGGACCAGCCGTGCGGCACGTGCGCGTACGCATGGACGGGGTGGACGTCGCCGGCCGAGCGGCCGGGGTCGGCGAGGTACTGCTGGGCCACCACCAGGAACGGCCGCCGCGGCATCCTCCCCCGGGCCACCTCCCGTTCGGCGAAGGCCACCTCCTCCAGCGTGCCGCCGACGTGGACGGTGCCGGCCCGGCGGCAGTGCGCGTTGCGCCACGGGATGCCGCCCGCCACGGCGAAGTCCACCTTGAAGGCCGCCGGTCCGTGCCGGTACCGCAGGTACGCGCGCCGGACGGACCGGGGCAGCGCGGAGCCGCAGATCGCCGCGGCCGCGCCGGGGGCCACGTCGAGCAGGATGATCGGGCACGGGCGCAGCTCGGCCAGCGAGGCCACCCGCACCCCGGTCTCGATGCGGCCGCCCAGCTCGCGCAGCCGCCCGGCCAGGGCCGCCGTGATCGCCCCCGAGCCGCCCTCGGCGACCGGCCAGCCGCCGTGGTGCGCGGCGGCGACCAGCAGCAGGCCGGCCGCGGAGGTCAGCGGCCGGTCCAGGGGCTGGAAGCTGTGCGCCGCGGCCCCGGCGAACAGGGCGCGGGCCCGTTCGGTGCGCCAGCGGCGGGCGAGGACGGTCGCCGGCCACAGCGCCCGGGCGCCGAACCGGGCGAGCAGCAGGGGGTGCGCGGGCACCCGGACGAGCGGGCGCATGACGTCCTCGGCCAGCTCGTCGAAGCCGTCGGCCAGGGGGGCGAAGAGGCGCAGCCACGCCGGCCCGTCCTGCTCCAGGGTGCGTGCGGTGACCCGCGCGGACCGGACGGCGGTGGCCGCGTCGCCGCCGGCCAGGGGGTGGGCCAGGTCGACCTCGGGCAGGCGCCAGCGCAGGCCGTGCCGGGCGAGGTCGGCGGAGCGCAGGAACGGCGAGGCCACGCCGAAGGGGTGCACGGCGGAGCAGTGGTCGTGCAGCAGGCCGGGGAGGGTGACCTCCCCGCTCGTGGCGCCGCCGCCGATCCGCGGGCCGGCCTCCAGGACGGTCACGGCGAGACCGCGTTCGGCCAGGGTCACGGCGGCGGCGAGGCCGTTGGGGCCGGAGCCGACCACGATCGCGTCGCTCATTCCGGGCCTCCCGTCGGTGCGCCGCCCTCTGTCCCCGGTCCGCGGCCCTGCGGCAGGCGGGCCCACGATGCCAGCGTGGCGGACGGCCCGGCCCGGCGCACGTCCTGGGGCCCGCCCGCACCGGCCCCCGCGCCACGGTGCCGCGCCCACCTGAGCGGTACCTCCACGAGGTGACCGGGACACCTGGCCGCCCTGGCGAGGACATGGCTAATCTGCTCCCGTCCGGGTCAACTCCCGGGCACCAAAGGCCCCATGGGCCATAACCGGACCAGAGGAGTGTTCATGCACAGCACTTCCCGCTCCGCCCGCCCCACCGGTACCGCCGCACCCTCGAAAACCCGCCGCCTGCCCGTCCTGGCCGCACTCGCCGCAGCGGTCGCACTGGTCACCGGCGTGACCGCGCCGGCCTACGCGGCCGAGCCCGCACCCGCACCGACCGCCGGCGAGCAGGCCCCCGGCGGGCAGGCCGACAGCGTCGAGCAGGGCGACCGGCACCTCCCCGCCATCCACCCCGAGCTCGACTTCGCCGGCTCCACCGTCGCCGCCCACGAGGGAAGAGGGAGCACCGCGGGCATCCTCGCCCTCGCCGCCACCCAGACCCCCGGGCTGGACGTCTCCAGCTACCAGGGCAACGTCAACTGGGCCTCGGTGAAGGCGAACGGCGCCCGATTCGCCTACGTCAAGGCCACCGAGGGCACCACCTACACCAACCCGTACTTCGCCCAGCAGTACAACGGCTCCTACAGCGCCGGCCTGATCCGCGGCGCCTACCACTTCGCCCTGCCGGACCGCTCCTCGGGCTCGGCCCAGGCCACCTGGTTCGTGAACCACGGCGGCGGCTGGTCCCGCGACGGCAAGACCCTGCCGCCCGCCCTCGACATCGAGTACAACCCCTACGGCGCCACCTGCTACGGCCTCAGCCAGAGCGCCATGGTCAGCTGGATCCGCTCCTTCAGCGACACCGTCCACTCCCGCACCGGGCGCTACCCGACGATCTACACCACCACCAACTGGTGGTCCCAGTGCACCGGCAACAACGGCGGCTTCGGCACCACCAACCCGCTCTGGATAGCCCGCTACGCCTCCTCCGTCGGCACCCTCCCGAACGGCTGGGGCTACCAGACCTTCTGGCAGTACGCGGACTCCGGCACGTTCCCCGGTGACCAGAACCTCTTCAACGGCGCCTACGACCGCCTCCAGGCCCTCGCCAACGGCTGACCGTGACGGGTGATGGTGTCGCCGGCGGATCCGGCCCGTCGGCCGGCCGAGGCTCGGGCCGTCCGGTGCGGGATTCCCCGGCCGTCGGCGACACCATCACGCACGCGGTCGCACGGGCGGCGCCGACGTCGCGGGAGCCATCGGCATTTTGCTCGGCCTTTCCCCGGGGCGACGCCCGGTCCGAGCCCGGCCGCGGCACCGGAGCCGCACCGGCAGGGCTGCCGGAGCCCGGGCGGAAGACCCCTCCACACGCCCCCCGGGCCGGTCGTGACCTGCGGCGCGGCCGGTTCGGCCCGGGCAGCCGGCGGGCGGTCCGCGATGACCCGGTGCGGGGAGGCCGCCGGGCTCCTGGATAATGATCGCCTCGTCGTCGGCACGAATCGAACACACTCTTCATCGAAACCGACGTGAACGAGACATCACCTTCCCGAGGAGATCAACTGTGTCCATCCGACGCCGCGTCGGCCTGGCCGTCGCCGTCGCGAGTACCGCGGTCACCGGCGCCGTACTGCCGACGACCGCCCATGCCGACTCCGGCGTGCTGTACGTCAACAACGCCCCCGGTGCCAACTGCTCGGACACCGGCACGGGCACGGCCGCACAGCCGTACTGCACCATCCAGGCCGCCGCCGACGCGGCGCAGCCGGGTCAGACCGTCCAGATCGCACCGGGCTACGGCTACCCGGAGCAGGTCACGGTCAAGCGGTCCGGGCTCGCCGGCCGGCCGATCACCTTCAACGGTGAACTGGTCTACAACTCCGCGACCACCCCCGTGGGCGTGCGGTCCTGGAGTGCGAACGCGCAGCCCGCCCCGCACGGCTTCGTCCTCGCGGGCGTGCACGACGTCACGGTGACGGGTCTGCAGATCGGCGGCCCGCAGGAGGGCGTGCTCGTCCAGGACTCCGAGCGGATCGTTCTCGACCGCATCGACGTGACCGCCGGCAACCCCGTCCACAACGGCGTCCGCGCGTACCCCGACGCGACCCCGGGCGTCCGGATCACCGGCAGCAGCTCGGCGGTCACGGTGAGCCGCAGCATCATCACCGGCGTGGGCACGGCCGGCGTGGCCGTCGACCGCGGCGTCACCGGGGCCGTCGTCACCACCAACGAGGTGAGCGGCAACCCCGCCGAGGGTGTGGTGATCACCGACGCCCCGGGCACCGTGGTGGTCGCCAACACCTTCGCGAAGAACTGCGGGGCCGACCTGTCGCTGGCCGGGAACTCCTCGGGCGCGACGATCGAGAACAACGTCATCTCCAAGCTCCCGGCCTTCGCCTGCGCGGGAGGCTTCCAGTCGCCGTTCGCCCCCCTGACGGTCTCGGCCGGTTCGACCGCCGGCACCAAGGCGGACTACAACGTCGTCGCGCCCGCCATCGGCGGGTCCGGCTACTCCTGGGGCGGGACGACCTACGCCAACCCGTACGAGTTCAAGGCCACCGGCCAGGGCGCGCACGACAACGGATTCGACCCGAAGCTGGGCACCGAAAGCAGCGTGGCGACGTCGTCGGGCGTCCCGAACCTGACCCCGCCCGCCGCCCAGGGCGTGACGGACGCGGCCGACGCGTCGGCCCCCGGCATGCTGGACACCGATGCCTACGGCCGCCCGCGCGTCGACCACCCGAAGGTCGGCAACAGCGGTACCGGGAGCGGCTTCGTCGACCGTGGCGCGGTCGAACTCCAGGAGACCATGGCCGTCTCGACCTGGACGACGCCGTACCCGATGGCCGGGCACCCGCTGAAGGCCCGGATCGGCTACTCCTACACGGGCGGCTGGGCGCCGGCCGGCGCCATGATGGACTTCGGCGACGGCAGCTACCAGGTGCGGGCCCCGCTCGGAACCGCCTCCTTCGACCACGACTACCCGGACGCCGGCGTCTACACGGTGACGCTCACCGCGACCAGCGAGACCGGCCTCACCCGTACCTCGACCGCCAAGGTGAACATCGCCCCGGTCGGCGCCCTGCGGGTGAGCCCCACGGTCGGTCAGGACAACCCCACCGTCGCCCGGATCAAGGTCACGGACCAGACCGACAGCCCCTGGCCGGTGAACCGCTACCAGGTCGACTTCGGCGACGGCTCCGCCCCGGTGGTGACCGACGGCTCGGCCCCGCCGAACGGCCTGACCCACGACTACGGTGTCGCCGGTACCTACACCGTGACCGAGACCGTCACCGACGACCACGGCCGCTCCGCGAGCGCGTCGGTGCAGCGCTTCGTCTCCGGCCCCCAGACGGGCACGCCGTTCACGGGGTACTTCGCCGGCCCCACCAGCCACCTCGGCCTCTTCGACAACGGGCGGTGGGCGCTGTCCACCCAGAAGGTGTCGGCCAAGCCCGGCACGATCCGGCAGTTCGGTGACCCGGGCGACATCCCGGTGGTCGGCGGGTGGGACAACGCCTGCCAGTGCCGGCTGGGCATCTACCGCCCGAGCACCGGCACCTTCGCCCTGCAGCACGCCGACACGTCCGTCTCCGCGGTGCAGTTCGGCGACCCGGGCGACCTCCCCGCGGTCGGCGCGTGGGACGCCAACGGGCACGACCAGCTGGGCATCTACCGCCCGAGCACCGGCACCCTGGCGGTCCGGCACGACGACGGCTCGGTGACCACGATGCGCTTCGGCGACGCCGGCGACATCCCGGTGGTGGGCGACTGGGACGGCGTGCGCCACGCCCAGTTCGGGCTGTTCCGCCCCGGTCGCAACGCCGGCGACCCGAACCTGTTCGTCCTGCGTCACGACGACGGCAGCGTCTCGACCGCCTCCTACGGCGTCAAGGGCGACCTCCCCGTGGTCGGCGACTGGCTGGGCAAGGGCCGGACGACCTTCGGCGTGTTCCGTCCGACCGCCGGTCTGTTCAGCCTGAGCAACGCCTACGCGGGCCAGGCCGACGTTTCGTTCTCGATCTACGCCTGACGCGGCGGCCGAAGGGCCCGGGCGGGGGGGTGAGCGGGCCCCGGGCCGGCGGGGGGGGGTGACCCCGCCGCCCGGGGTACCGCGGTGGCGGGGTTGACCCAGGGGGGGGCTTTGGGGCGAG
>NZ_JBHVWC010000096.1:0-22385 GCF_042882445.1 Kitasatospora sp. NPDC058218
CCGCTTCGCTCCATGGTGCCGGTGGGCTGATGCCCGTTCACATGGTTGAACTGGCGTCCTGGCTGAACTCGCGACAGGCTAACTAGGGAGAGGGGTGGCCGTGAGGGGGCGTGTTCCGCTCGGCTTCACTCTCGTCAGATTGGTCTAGTCCACGGTCTAGACCTCCATTTTGACCTCCAGGGCGAGGAGAGTGCGCTACCCTGACAGGGTGAGCAACGGCCGCCAGCGTATCAGTCTGAGAGCGTCAGGTGATCCTGCCAAAAGTGGGATCCGGACCCCAGGCCTTCGGGCGTTCACCAGATTTCCCAATCGGGGACCGATATCCTGCAAGACAAGCGCTTATATCCGACTCGATATCCTGTCATGCTGTTTCTCGGGCCGGTCCGTCGAATGTATCAGCAGGACACTGTCAGAATTTCCCGCGTGGTCCCTGCTGTGGACTCGGGAATGGGTGAGGGGAAACACGGTCTCGTGAACGTCGTAAAGCCCGGCCTGAAGGCCGCAGAGGCCGCCTCGGGCGTCTCGCTGCGCGGGCACCAGGAGGAGGCCCTGGAGGCCATCGTGCGGGGCCTCACCCCCCGTCCCGGCCAGTCCTACCCGGGCGGGATGCGGGTGACGGTGCAGATGGCCACCGGCTCCGGGAAGTCCTTCGTCGGGGCGGCGGCCGGCCAGAAGCTGGTCCCGCGTGGCGTGGTCCTGGTCGTGGTGCCCACCCTGGACCTGCTCGTCCAGATGATCGGCTCGTGGCGAGCTGCCGGCCGTTCCGGGGATATGCACGCCATCTGCTCCCTGGTCGACTCCGAGCTGCCGTACGGGGTGATGGCATCCACCAGCCCGCTGATGATCGGCATGTGGCTGTCCAACGCCCTGAAGCACCGCCGGCCCACCACCCTGTTCGCCACCTACACCTCAGTCGGGGCCGTCGCGGACGCCTACGAGTACTGGGCCCAGAGCAAGGGCGAGCTGCTGCCCCCGCTCGGG
Source organism: Kitasatospora sp. NPDC058218 (assembly GCF_042882445.1). Classification (NCBI taxonomy): domain Bacteria; kingdom Bacillati; phylum Actinomycetota; class Actinomycetes; order Kitasatosporales; family Streptomycetaceae; genus Kitasatospora; species Kitasatospora sp. NPDC058218. Next base: position 982 of record NZ_JBHVWC010000096.1, read on the forward strand.
CTGATGGTCTGCGACGAGGCGCACCGCTCCTCCGGCAGCGTGGAGAAGACCTGGACGGTGGTGCACGACCAGGCCGCGATCCCCTGCGCCCGGCGGCTCTACATGACCGCGACCCCCAGGATCTGGGCGCCGCCCAGCAAGGCTATGAGGCGGCGCGAGGACGCCCACCAGCCGCTCCCGGAGGAGTTGGCGGTGTCCATGGACGACCAGCGGATCTACGGCCCCCACGTCTACTCCCTGGGCCTGGCGGAGGCCATCGACAAGAAACTGTTGGCGCCGTTCGAGATCGTGGTGCTGGAGCTGCGCGACCCGGTCAGTGACCGCAAGGCCGCGGAGCAGCAGGGTGTGCCGTGGGGGCCCGGGGTGGGTGAGGCCGAGGACGGGAGCGAGGACGAGGTTCCGGTGGAGCGGCTGGCGGCCATCCAGGCCGGCCTGCTCAAGACCATGGCCGAGCGGGACATCCGGCGGTGCATCACGTTCCACAGCCGCACGCTCGAGGTCCGGTATTTCTCCGAGACGCTGAACCAGACGGCCGAGAAGCTGCACTTCGAGAACCCGCAGAAATATCCGGCCGAGGTTTGGGCGCAGTGGCTGTCCGGTGAGCACGAAATCGACTACCGGAAAGAGCTGATCGGCGACTTCGGGAAGAGTGAGGAGGACGACGGCCTCAAGCACAGGATCTTCAGCAACTGCAAGGTCCTCGGCGAGGGCGTCGACATGCCGAATGCAGACGCTGTTCTTTTGCAGGGCAGGGGCAGCATGGTAGATATCGTCCAAGCCATCGGCCGGGCCCTGCGTATGCAGCCCGGCGAAGGGAAAACAGCCAGCCTGATCGTCCCCGTTTTCCTCAAGGCCGGGGAGCAGCCCGGGGACATTCTGGAGTCCGATTCCTACGGGCCGCTGGTCAAGATTCTCACTGCGTTGCGCAGCCATGACGAGAAGGTTGTCGAGGCGCTCGCGGTGCCGCAGAAGTCCGGCAGGCGCACGAAGGGGCGCAGCGCCGAGTGGGTTGCTAGGCCAGGTGAGGGTGGGTCAGGCGGTTCAGGTACTGGGGCGTTCACGCTGCCGGTGCGGTTCGAGAGCAACGTGGACGAGAACGTGCTCGCCCTCTTCATCGCCTCCCGGGTCCTGATCGGTGAGACGCAGCTCTGGCGGGAAGGCCTCGGGCACGCCAGGCGGTGGTTCGAGGAAACCGGAGGGCTTGACGTCCCCTATTCCGCGCTCGTCGGGGAGAACGGTAATTACCCGCTCGGGAAATGGCTGTCGGAGCGGCGCAGCGAGAATGTGAACGGTGAATTGGCACGCCACCGGGTGGAGATGCTGGACGCGCTCGGGATGATCTGGTCCGTGAGCAATGCCCGGTTCGAGGCCGGGCTCGACTGGGCCAAGGTCTGGGCGAAGAGCCACGGCGGCTCCCTGGCCGCGCCGGCCCGGGCCTCGGTTGGCGGGTACGCGATCGGCACCTGGCTCTCCGAGCTGCGCGCCGCCGCCCAGGTCCCAGCCGGGCAGCAGGGCGCGCTGGCGCCTGAGCGGCGGGCGGCGTTGGAGGCCATCGACCCGTGGTGGTGCCCCGCCTGGCCGATCACCTGGCAGCGCGTCTACGCGGTCGCGCGGCTGTGGTGGCTGGACTCCGACGGCCTGGTCGACTGGACGAGGCTGCCCGAGTCGACGGTGTTCGAGGGTGAGCAGCTCGGCCGCTGGGTGGTGGCGCAGCGGGCCGGCTGGCCCGGGCTGGAGGAGGAGCAGCGGGACCTGCTGACGGCGATCGGCATCGCGGAGGACCCGAAGCTGGTGGCCGCGAAGCAGGCTGCCGAGGCGAAGCCGAAAGTGTCCCGGACCGACCGGTTCCAGCTCCACTTGGCCGCCTTGGCGGAGTTCGTCCGGGAGCATGGTCATGCCCGGCCTGCCCGCACTTACAAGAGCCCTGATGGCCTGTCACTGGGTGCTTGGACGAACAACGTCAAGGCAAGGCGGGCCAGGCTCAGTACGGAGCAGCTCGCGCAGCTCGCTGCGCTCGGCGTCGAGTGGGCGGTGGAGGGGGTGTAGGCGACACGGATGGGCGGTGGTCGGCTGCTTCTCTCTTGGCGTCGGCTGTTGTTCGGAAGGCTGGGGTATATGAGTTCTGGGATCTTCTGTGTGGCTCCGCTGGCTGGTGAGACGGTCTGGTCGCTGATGGGGCGGGTCGCTGAGCGGTACGGCGTGCCGGTGGCTGAGTTGCGGGCATTGTGGGAGTGGAAGAACCAGCCGCCGCGTGCTCCCGGCGTCGGTGGGGTCCGCCCCGACGCCGAGATCCTCCTGGACCCCGCCGGCCAGGATCTGATGGTCGCGGTGTGCCGCGCTGACCGGCGCAGCCTGGAGCGGGCCTTGCCTGCTTGGTCGGCTGGGCCAGGAGCCTTCGCTGGGGTGTCGCCGGGCGGGCGGCCTCAGGCTCGGTGGCAGTTGGGTGGGGTGGTGCATGGTCCGGTCGCGTACGCGTGCCGGCTGTGTACGGCTGGGCGCGCCGGTCAGGATGTGGTCGCCGCGTGGTACCGCGAGAGGTGGCAGCGGGTCTGCCCGCGGCATGGGCGGTGGCTGTTGGGCGCGGGGGATGGCCATGGCCTGGAGCACCTCTCCCTCGCTGACTGCCCGGAGATCGCGGCGGCGCAGCGGCGCTGGCCGGTGGTGGCTGCGCGGGCGGTAGCGGCCGGGGTGGAGCCGTCGGCGGTGTTCTCGGTGGCATGGGCGGTGGTGTGCCAGTGGTGGGAGCTGGCGCTCGGGTGGGAGCGGGAGCGGTGGTGGCCGGCTCGTCTTCACGCGCTGGCCGGTGGGGACGCGGGATCGGGCGAGGGGTTTTGGTGGTGGCGGGTGGTGGCCCGTGAGGCGGTGCTTTTCCCCGAGGTCGTCGCTGTGGCCGAGGCACTGCTCGATCCGGCGGTCGCGGAAGCGGTGTGGCGGGACAGCGGCGGCGAACGCGTGCGTCCCTTCCCGGGGGACGGTGAGTTCGTCCAGGAGCTGGGGCGCAGGCTCGGGCGGCCGTGGCTGGGTGAGGTGGACGCGGTCGCCGGCAATGGTGCTCTGGTCAGGTGGCGGGGCGCGGTGGTGCGCCGGCGCCGCGACGTCGGGCAGGTCGGCGAGCGGGACGTGGATCCGTGGTGGCTTCCACGCGAGGAGCAGCCGGTCTCCGTGGCCGCACAGTTGAGGACATTGGCGCAGCGCGCGGACGGCAGCATCAGTTGGCGGGCCAGCGTGCCCCGGGAGGAACGTGCGTGGATCGGTGAGAAGGTCCGTGAGGCCGCTGACCTGGTGGGCCGACTGGACGTGCATGACACCGCGGCCCTGGCCGTCGCAGCTCGGGAGCTCATTGGCGGACTGCGGCAGAGCGTCGCCGCTCTCGATGAGGCCGTCGTCGCGGTCGCGACCGCGGCGCATCACGCGGGTGTTCCGCTGGACAGCTTGAGCGTGTGGTCGGACATGTCCGTGGAAGAGCTCTCGCAGGATGTCGTGCGGCACCGGGCGGCCTTGGAGGAGCGGTACGGCTGAGAGGGCGGCGGTAGCACGGTGGCGAGGCTTGGCGGGGTGGTTTCGACGGGACGTCGCCCGTGCGGGTGGGTGGTGGCTGTCCCGCTCTATCTGCGGCGTTCTCACGTACTTGACTGGTCGTCATGGCGGACATGAGCGTGCCCGGACCGGCTGTCGCGGCTGAGGGCTTCGAGGCGGTCTTCGCCGTGGACGGAGGTCTTGAGCAGGAGCGGTGGGAGCGGGCTGCGGCGCGGGTGCGGTTCGAGGATCTGCCCCCGGTGTCGGCCTTCCCGATCGTTCCGGGCAAGCGGTGGGGGCCGGGCTGGTGGTGGTCGGCCACGACTGGTGGGCATGTGGCGCACGGGTCGGCGGCAATGGTCGTGCAGTTGATGCTGCTGGACCGCGACCCGCAGGTGGTGGGGATGGCCGGGCGTCCGCTGCGGGTGCTGTGGCGCGAGGGGGACGGCCGGGTTCGTTCCTGGGTGCCCCAGGTGTTCGCCCGGTACGCGGACGGGACGGCGATGCTGGCCGACTGCCCCGGTTCCCCTGAGGCGGGCGGGGCGGCGGCGCAGCGGGCGGGCGCGGCGCTGGGGCAGGCGTGTGCGCGGGTGGGGTGGGTGTATCGGCGGTTGCGGGCTCCGGATCCGGTGGTGGTGGGCAATGTGCGATGGCTGGCGGGGTACCGGCATCCGCGATTTCAGGGGGCGGAGCAGGTGGAGGCGGCGGTGTTGGAGGCGTTCTCGTGTCCGCGGCCGCTGGTGGAGGGGGTGCGGGCGGTGGGCAATCCGCTGGTGGTGCTGCCGGTGGTCTATCACGCGCTGTGGGCGCACCGGTTGCGGGCGCCGTTGGACCGGCCGTTGCACGGCGGGACGCTCCTGCGCCCGGGGCCGGCCTGGGCGGCTTGCGGGCCGGGGCTGGCTGCCGGTGTTGGTTCCGAGGCTGGGGGTGTCAGCGGCGGCCGGGCCGCTGAGGGCCGGGCAGGCGGCAGTGGTGGTCTGGACGCGGGTGCGGAGGTGGAGTGGTGAGCCGGGCGGCGGGGAGTCGGCCGGTGCTTGCGGTGGGCGCTCACGTGGTCTTCGAGGGCCGAACCTGGCAGGTCGTCGGCGTGCTCGGGCAGCAGGTACGGCTGGTCGACGAACAGGGAGGCGCGGCGACGCTGCTGGCGAACTACCTGTTCGCCGCCGATGACTTCGCCCTGGTCGGCGAGACGCCGGCGGCGGTGCCGCAGTGGGGGCTGTTCGCGACGGTGCCGCTGCGCGAGCAGGAGCGAGCCCTGGCCTGGCAGCGTCACATCCGGGAGGTGGAGACCGGGCGGCTCGAGGTGGCAGGCGAACCCGGGCGGGAGCCGAGGCCGGAGTACGACCCGGCCACCCGCACCCTGGCCCAGCGTGAGCTGGCCAAGGCGCAGGAGCTGACCGCGGTCGGGTTCGGGAGGATCTCGCGTACCACGGTGCAGCGCATGCGCCTGGAGTACCGCAAGAAGGGCCTGTGGGGGCTGGTCGACCATCGCTCCACCCGCAGCTACAGCCCGACGGGGCGGGCGGACGAGCGGGTGGTGGCGGCGGTCCTGGAGGCGATGCGGCGCCAGCGCGGCCGTTCCAAGGGCACCGTCAAGGGGCTGCGGCAGCTGACCGCGCAGGTGCTGGATGAACGGCACGGGTCCGGCAGTGTGCGGGTGCCGCCGATGGCGACGTTCTACCGGCTGGTGAGTGTGCTGGCCGATCCGGGCGAGCGGCTCGGCAGCCCGGCCCGCACCGCTAGCAGACCCGCCCGCCCCTTCCGGCCGACCCAGGTCCTTCGGCCAGGTGAGCAGGTCATGCTCGACACCACCCGCCTGGATGTCTTCGCGGTCTTCGACAACGGCACCGTCGGCCGGCCTGAGCTGACGATCGCCCTCGACGTCGCGTCCCGCTCGATCCTGGCCGCCGTCCTGCGCCCGGCCAGCACCAAGGGCGTGGACGCCGCGCTGCTGCTGGCTGAGATGGCCGCCCCGCACCCGGTGCGGCCGGCCTGGCCGCGGGTGCTGGAGATGTCGCGAGCGCCGGTGCCCTACGACCTCATGGTCGACGCAGACGACCGGCTGCGGGGCATGGCGGCGCGGCCGGTGGCGGTGCCCGAGACGGTGGTCGTCGACCGCGGGCGGGTGTTCGTCTCCGAGGCGTTCTTGGCCGCCGCCCAGACTCTCGGCATCAGCGTGCAGCCCGCTCCCCCGCGCCAGCCCGCCGCCAAGGGACCCGTCGAGCGCACCTTCGGCTCGGTCAACAGCCTGTTCTGCCAGCACGTCGCCGGTCACACCGGCTCCGACCCCACCCGGCGCGGAGCCAGCGCCGAGAGCGAGGCGGTGTGGAGCGTGGCGCAGCTGCAGGACCTACTGGATGAGTGGATCACCACCGAGTGGCAGAACCGGCCGCACGAGGGGTTGCGGCATCCGTCGATGCCGGCCGTCGCGCTGTCCCCGAACGAGATGTGGGGCGCGCTGCTGGGCACCTGCGGCCATGTTCCGGTGCCGCTGACCGGGACCGACTACGTGGAACTGCTGCCGGTGGTGTGGAAGCCGATCACCGAGCGGGGTATCCGTATCGACCATCGCACCTACGACGACCATTGTCTGAACCCGCACCGGGGCCGGCCCTCCGGTGTGGGTGCGCAGCGGGGCCGGTGGGAGGTCCATTACAACCCGCACGACCTGCGGCAGGTCTGGGTCCGCCTGCCGAACGGTGAGTTCGTGGCGGTGCCGTGGATCCACGGCGAGTACGTCCACCGCCCGCTCGGCGATGACCTGTGGCAGCACCTGAAGGAGACGGTGGAGCGCCGAGGCGGCCGGGAGCAGCACGAGGCCGACCTGGCCCAGGCCCTCGCCGATCTGCTGCTCAGGGTCCGCGCCGGTGAGGCCAGCGCCCGCGAGCAGCACCTGGCCTCCCGCCAAGCACCTCTGGCGCTCCCCCACGATCTGGGTGCGGACACCAGAACCCGCGGCGGTCGAGGGGACCAGGGCCGGACCGTACAGGACACCGCCTCCAACGGGTCCAACCGGTTCTATCCCGGTCCCGGGTCGCAGCACGGCGCTGCGGATCCGGTCCAGCGGTCAGCGGGCGGCGACCGTCCCGCCGAGGCGGTGACCGAGACGCCTGGCGAAAGGAGCGGCGACTGCGGGCAGGCCGCCGAGGTGCCGCTCGGCGGCCTGCCCCGGTCTGCAGGGCTGCGGGCCGTATCGCGGACGGGCTCGCGCGGCACCGACAGCACCCCCGATCCGGCGGGGGCGGGCTGGCCGGATGAGGAGAGTCTGGACAGCCTCGGCAAGGACGACGAGGACCTGGGCGACGATGCGGCCTGGACCGACGAGGAGGAGGGCGGGTTCGCTCTGTACGACGCTCGCAAGGAGGCCGAACTGTGGTGAACGACAATCCTGCCGAGCAGGCCGGGCAGGACCGGGATGCTTCCCCGACCACGTGGGAGCTGTTCCGCCGCTTCGCCGAGGACCCGCCCTTGGTGCCGCCCGCGCCCGGTGATCCGCCGCGCAGCGTGGAGGAGCGCCTGGCCTACCACTCCCGGTTCGTGACCGTGCGCACTCCGGCCGTCGTCAAGACGCTGTTGGAGGTGCGGACCCTGATGGCGCTGGGGCGCCACCAGCGGGCAACAGCCCGTCCCTCACTGATCGTCACCGGGCCGCCCACCACCGGCAAGACCACCACCCTCCTGGAGGTCGGCCGCACCTGCCACCTCGCCGAGCAGACGCGGGCCGGCCACGCCGCGAGCCAGGTCCCCGTCGCCTACCTGCTGGTGCCGCCCGGCGCCACCGCCAAGGCACTCGCGCTCGAGTTCGCCCGCTACCTCGGCATCCCCGTCTCCGCCCGCATGACCCAGGCCCAGATCGCCGCATCCGTGTGCCATACCTACAACACGGCCGGCGTGAGGCTGGTGATGATCGACGAGATCCACCGCCTCAACCCGCGCACCAGCACGGGGGCGGAGGCGGCCGACTTCCTCAAGGACCTCACCGAGCGGATCTCGGCGACGTTCGTGTACGCGGGTATCGACGTCACCGCCACCGCCTTGTTCACCGGCACGGCCGGTGCCCAGCTCGCCGGCCGCGCGGGACTGATCGACTGCGACCCCCTGCCTGTGGTAGCCCGCACCGGCATCGCCGCGGCAGGCACCGGCGTCACGGGGCCCGGCGTTGGCACCGCGACACGCGGCCGGGGCAGCACCGGCGGCGGCAGCCCGGGCGATGGTCGCGGTTTCGACGGCGGGGGGCCGGAGTGCGGCTTGAGCAGGACCGGGCGGGGACGAGGTGGGAGCAGCACGGACAGTGCCGACAGCAGCCGCAGCACCGGCGGGGGCGGGAGGAGCACGGTGCTGATCCGGCCCTTCCGCGAGACGGTCGCCGCGATGGAGAACGCCCTGGACCTGCAGCAGCACCGCCTGGGCAGCCTCGTACGCCTGGCCCCCTACCTGCACGAGCGCACCGCCGGACGCATCGGCAGCCTCTCCCGTCTGCTGCGCAGGGCCGCGATCACCGCCATCCTCGACCAGAGCGAGAAGATCACCCGCGCCAGCTTGGAGATCATTGCCCTGGACCACCTCGCCGAGGAGCACTACCGGCCCCGGACCCCTGTCCGCCGGAACCCACGGGCCAGCACACCGGTGCGGCGCGGCTGATGACGTCCCGTCGGATGAACCGCCACATCGGGTCGCCCGGGGCTGTCCTGTTGCTGGAGACGGTCGCAGCGGCCGAGGCACGCTCTCGCGGCACCGCGGCGACCAGCCCCCTGCCGGTCCCGGAACTGCCCCGCGCACCGCGGCCACTGTGCCCCATCAACCCGCCGACGGCCGGAGCCGTGCGGGTGCGGCCGATCCCCCACGAGAGCACCGCCTCCTACGTGAACCGCCTCGCCCACGCCTACCGCACCACCACCGCCCACCTCCTCGATGCCCTCGGCATCGCCCTCACCCACCCCAGCAGCAGCCGCGCCGGTGACGGTGCCGGCACCGCCGAACTCCACCTCGACACCGCGGCCCAACACCGGCTCGCCGTCTTCGCCCGCACCCCGCTCGATGACCTCCGGCAGGCCCTGCCCCACCTGGCCGCCGACCCACCCACCACCTCTCCCCCGACACTCGCCCCAGTACCGGTGCTCGCCGCGCCGCGGCAGCCGGCGAGCCACCGCTGCCCGCCGGTGTCTGGCAACGGCTCGAACCCAGCGAACACCCCGTCCTGGCATGCCCCACCTGCACCCTGCGCCACACCCAAGGAGCGACCAGCCGCGCCCACATCCACCCGCCCGCGCACCAGACCCTGTGTCCGCGCCACCGGCACTGGAGCCTGGACCCGGACAACCACCTGACCACCGCCGCTCTACCGGAACTGTGCCAGGCCCAACAGGACCACCGGCGCCTGCTGCGCCACCCGGACGCCGCCGACGCCACCCTCTGGGCCACAGCCATCACGACCCGCTGGTACGACCAGCAGAGCGTCCTCGCCACACGCTGGCAGCACCGACTCCAGCGCCTGGCCGGCAGCAATCCCTACGCCGCCCCTGCCGGGAAGTCCTGGGCCCTTCACGCGCGAGACCTGATCACCTACCCCGAAACGATCGTCCTCGCCCGCGCCCTGGCCACCGCACGCCTGCCCGGACAGGCCCGGCAAGGCACCGCACCCGTACCGCATCCCGCGATCACCGCGTTCTGCCAGCGCACCGCCCACCGCCTCGGCATCGCCCGCCTCACACCCCCACCCGGCGACCTCCTATGGACCTGGATCCGACAGCCACGCACCGCGAGCTGAAACGGCGGCAGCGGCGACAGTGCTGCTCTCCCATCGACGGCCGACCACCTGCGCCGGGCCGGCTTGGCTCCCACGCTCACGGACCATCCACTTTCCGCCGCACGCCGCTTCTGTGCTCCACCACCTCGTGGCGCAGCGGGACCGTGAGCTGCGTCTTCTGGGCCCATGACCGGGCGTAGACGAGGGTGTGGAAACCACCGGCGTGGTAACCACCGCTGCGGATCACCACCTCGGTATCAGTGATCTCTATGGTGAGCATGCGCTGTGCTCCCCACTCGCCCACCAGGTATGGGATTCCCGGGATACTCACGTGCATCCCGTGCGCCACGAGGTTGGCAGGCTAGGGCCGATCTGGCCTCCGTCGAAGAGGAAGCCCCGACCGGCACCGCAACCGAAACCGCAACGAGGCGAGCCGGACATTTCCCACTGGGCTCACGATCTCAGCAGGTCAACGCCCCGTCCAAGCCTCGCTTGGAGACCCGGAACTCATAGTGTTTGGGCGACCAGTTCTCACTGCCTGTCTCGGGGCGGGAAGAATCCCTGGCGTGCCGAGCCGTCAACGCTGAATGCGTGGACGACAGCTCGCCCGCTGATGCTCGCCGGCGGTGTGGGGTTCTCAATCACGATGACCTGCCCCGGGGGGTTTTCGAGGAGGTCCCGGTAGAAGTTCTCAACAACGTCGGCGGTCATCAGCTCGGGATGTTCCTCGTGCGGGTCCTCGGGCCGACGGTAGGTTAGGACCGGCGTGTCGAGTACGACGAAGCCCGGGTGGATCAGGTCGCGAGCAGTGTTTCGGCGCGCCAGTGATACCGCGAAGGCAGCGTGGAGGATGGACCGCATCCCCCTGCCGCGGCTCTTCCGTGGCTGCCCGTCGACGGAAAGCTCAGCGTTCGTCGGGTCATAGGTGACGTGGTTGTTCCCAGGAACGTGCCAGGCTTCCAAGGTCTCATGGATGATGCGCTCGAAGTCGGCGACGTCGGCGGCGGGAATGCCGTCGGGGCGAGCTACTGGCAGAGCAGGTGCCACGGTGGAAAGCGTTGCCTTGAGGTCTTCGAGCTGGTCGATCTGAGCGTGCAAGGCAAGCTCGCTTTCGACCCGGGAGCGGGCATTCAGCAGCTCGGTGGCGTCCGTGTCGACGGGCTGCATCCGTTGATCGAGCGCGTGGAACTCCGCAGCGTTGACCATGAGCTGTTCCTCGCGGGCGGCGCGGGCGGTCTCCATGTCGGCCGCCTGCTCTTCCAGGTCTTCGATCATGAGGAGCAGATCGTTGAGCAGGTCAGTTGTCTTACGTGTCTCAGCAGATACAGACGTTGCCAGCTGGGTGCTCTCGGCGACGTGGTGCTCCGGGTGCTGGTGTTGTGGCTCAGCACCGCAAAAGACGCAGGCCCCGGTCTGGAAGTAGCCCAGGAGGGTGCCAGCTTCACCGACCATCTGGAGCCGGGCCAGGTCCGACTCGTACTGTTCCTTGAGCAGAGCAAATCGCGCCAGCAGCTGCTGGACCTCGGCCGCCCGCTGCTGGGCCGCGAGGTCGATCTCCTCCAGGTCCCGGCGGTCGCGCAGAAGGCTGGTGCGGAGCCCAGCAAGCTCGACGGCAGCGGCAGTGACCTCGCCAAGGGACGCCTGCAGGCGGTCGAGCTGCTCCCGCAGTTGCGACTGGTTCGCCTCCATCGTGAGCTTCTCGCGGCTCTCGTCGAGCAGGTGGTCGATGACCGCGATTTTGCCCTTGCCGAACTGCTTCTCCAGATTGCTTGGCGCGGCAGGACGTTCTGGCTCTTCCTGCCCGCTGAGGAGGAGTTTGAAGACCGACTTCTCCCTGGTCTCGTTCAGCGGATTCCGGGTGCCGAGTACAGGAGAGTGCTGGTCTGCCATACGTGTGTCGTTGACGACGGCCAGGCGCGCGAGGTCCCGAAAATTCAGCGGCAGCACGTTACCGCGACCGCTCTGGAGGATTCTCTGGCCGTCGATCCCCAGTACGGTCAGCAGGTAACGGGAGATGTTCTTCTTCGACTTGGCGTTGTGCTTGAACTTGAGAGTCTCATCCGCGGGCTCGGATGGCACATCTCGGAGATCGTGGTTGAACACCTCGATGGTGTCGTTGCCGATGACACGGGACAGGGTGAGGCTGCGGCCGTCGCTCACCCGTAGGCCCAGGAGGATGCGAGTGTAGCCCTCATCCTCCGGAATCGACTTGAGTTCGCTGGCGCCCAGCATGTAGTCCACGGCCTCTTCGACGTAGGACTTACCTGTGTCGGAGGCTCCGTAGATGACCGTCAGACCGGGACTGAACTCGACCGCAGCCGGGGGCTTGCCCATGCCAAGGAAGGTCAGGTGTACGAGCGTCAGCCTGATCACAGGGCCTCCTCTCCCAGGTCGTCGGGACTCACGTGAATGCGGCCAGACCAGCGCTGGGTGATCTGCTTCATGCCCTCGCGGACGTCCGTTCCTTCGTGCATGTAGGTGCTGGTGAGCCAGTCGGCCCGTTCGACGAGCTGGCCGACGTACGGGGCATCCAAGGCGCTAAGGAAGCTCGCTGCCTCGTCCGTGGCCCCGTACATGAAGCCGTCGTCGGTGGTCGTCATGTCGGCGAGGCCAGCGCGAAGCAGAACCATGAGGCCCTGCTCGATGAGATGGCGGCGCAGGCCGAGCTCGCCGGGGCTGGCGGGGAGGTCGGGGTGGAGGCTGGCGGGACCGTGGTCGAGGTCGCCGCTGTGGAGCATGGCGTGGTCCAGATAGACAAGCTGGGCGACGTCCAGGCGGCGGGGGAAGGTCTGCGACAGGAGGACCAGAGCGCGCATCCCGGCCTCCACGGGGCTGTTGAGGGGGGTCACGAGATCTCCTCTTTGCACCAGGTCAGCCGGTCGTCGTTGGCCAGACGATGACACATGCCCTTGAGATCAATGACCTTCACCACGGGGGCGAGGATGTTCGCCGGGTTCGGTGTGTGGGCGACAGCCGCGTCCAGTACGGCTTCCAGCCGTGCGTAGCCGCTGGCATGGTCACGGTCTTCGATCTCGATCACGGCGTCGTACAGGTCGGTCTCGATCGCGGTGTAGGTCGCTTCCGGGACGCTCTCCTGGGCAAAACGCCAGAGCGACTCGGCGTGGAAGAAGGCGGCACGCTGGCGGAAGAGGTGGCTGCTGACTTTCGCATGGTCGCGGGCCTGTTGAAGCGTCTCCAGGGCGATGCCGTGCTTCGCGTTGTAGGCGTCCAGGAGCTTGCGGACGTAGACAGCCTCATGGGGTGCCTGGTCGGATGGGGCCGGGTCGGCGGCCGGGCGGGGCTTGAGCGGTTGCGGAAAGCGCCTCACGTGGTGGGGCGTCGCAGCGTGCAGGTCGAGAATCTCTTCCAGGTTCCTGGCTTCGAACATCGAGAAGTCCGTCGCCTGCGCCAGTGTTCCCACAGCTGTGCGCGTCTCCGGGCTGAGCATGGGCTTCTTCCCGAGCTTGGAGTCCTTGGCGTCCCACGCAGCGAAGAACTTCTCCTTCAGCTGGGGCGGGTTGAGTAGGAGTCGCTCCAGTTCCGTGCCGATCCTTGGCGCGACAAAGACGTAGCGCGTGGGCAGCTCGTACGTACCGAGGATCTTCGCGACGAAGATCTTGACCATTTCCGGGAAGGCGTCCGACTGCCCGAGCGGCTTGAGGTAGTGCTTGCACTGATAGCAGTGCCACTCACCTGCCGTGCCTTGCTCGGAGAGGCAGGCAGCGACGTCCGCTCCGCGGTCGCCGGCCCCACCCATCCGCTGCACCCGGACGTAGGGCCGACCATCCCATGTACCGAACTGGTGGACCCACTCGACGGTGAAGTCCTCCCAGTCGTCCGCCTTGTAGATGTACTGCAGGTACACCTGAGGCGTGGGCAGGGGAGCGCTCTGCGTCGGCGGGGCAAGCACGACGACCTCTGGCGATTTGGGCTCCGGAAAGCCCTCGAATACCGGCCGGACTCCGTCTCTACCCGGCTCAAGCCTTCCAGCCACACCCACCCCCGGCCTTACTGCCGCGCAAGATCACTCAACGTAGTGATATCACCCCACATGGTCTACCAGGAAGCCCACAGCGGCCACTCCCCTGGACTCGGCCGTAGTCGATCACCCTTCGACCGCGACCGGACCCCGCCGAACTGGGGCACCACCAACCGCCAGCCGAAAACAGAACCCCTCCCCCAACAGACCACCCGCCCGCCAGCCCCCACAGCCGGCTGGGCGGGCCACGCCAAGAACCCTTCCGTTGGACCCGGCTCCGACCCCAGACGCCAATCCCACAGCCCCGGTGGCCCGGTCTCGCCCCATCCCCTACAGGGCTACCAGTACACCGGTGAAAGATCCCAGCAGACCTCAACCAACCCACAATTCCCGGTACACCACCAACAGCCCCAGCTCAGGTACCAAGCCCCGGCCACGCCAGACCAAGACAATCAAGCTTTCAACACCCGACCCCAGCTCACCGGACCGTCACACCCCCAAACCATCCACAACACCCCAACCCAACAACCGACCCCCGCACCTAAAAAGACGAGCCGTCACAGCAGCTCGCCGAACATGGCGTCGAGTGGGCGTAGCGGGCGGTGTTGGGATTCTCGGGGTACCTCCGCGAATCCCGTGCACCGGCGAGGTTGGCAGGTCAGGGCCGGTTGGGTCTCCGTCGTAGGTGGAGGCCCGACCGGGAGCACCGGCTCGACGCCTCGATGGAAGAACCGGATGATTCCCACCGGGCTCACGAGATGCGCTGGTCAGTCGGCGGGGATGCCCGTCGGCTGTGTCTTGTGAGCGGGTGGTGGTGCGAGGGCGTCGGCGGCGCGGGTGTTGCCGCGCCCGAGGAGTTCGGCGGCGATGGCCGGTGCCCGGTTTCCGAGGCGGTCACGTGTCAGTGTGCGTGTGGGGGGCAGGGCTTCCACCAGGTCGGCGTAGTCGGAGAGGGTGCGGGGGCCGAGGGCGGAGAGCAGGGTCTCGGCGTACCAGTCGCTGGACGGGCCGTGCAGGCGGCGGGCGAGCTGGGCGATGTCCGGGACGGGGCGGATGCTCGCGAAGGCCTCCATCAGCGGAGGGACCACGCGTTCCATCTGGCTGTTGCGCAAGGTGGCGACCAGGTCGGCGACTTCTTGGGGTGTTCTCGTTCTGTATGAGGTGGTCATGAGCTGGGCCAGGTCGGTGAAGCCGGCCCGGTGGAGTTGGAGGGCGAGGCGGCCGGTGTCGGTGGGGGTGTAGATGTCCGCGTAGCGCAGGACGCTCTGCCGGGCGTCCTCGTGCTGTCCTCGGCGTGTGAGGTCGCCGACGAGGGCGACGAGCTGGTCGGCCGAGCGGGGGGTGTCGGCGTCGTCGGCCCCAGGGGTGAACGGCTCTTGCGGGGGGCGTGGCGGTGTTTGTGTTCCGGCCGGCTGGTTCTTCTCGGTGGTGGTGGCGCTGGTGTCCTGGCTGTCCTCGATGGCGGGCCCGGTATCCGTCGGTTGAGAGGCTGCGTGATGTTCTCCGGGCTCCGGGTGCGGATCGGTGGTGTCCGGGCGCGGTTGCCGTTCGGGTGCCGGGGCGGTGTCCGGCGGCGTGGTGTCGTGCGGCTCCGGGGTGGCCAGCTCGGCGGGGGCGCGGGCCGGTTGTTCGCCGCAGGGGTGTGTGAGTTCCTGCCCGAGTTCCGCGAACGTGTCGGCCAGGTCGGAGTGGTCGAGTCCGGTCGGCGTCCCGGGAAGGCCGGGGGCGTCCGCCAGGGGCGGAGCCGCCTCGTCGGCCTTGTCGGGTTGGCCGGTGGGCTCCTCGGGTACCCGCGCTGGGTCGTCGGCGGGAGTGGGGTCGTTGGTGTTGTCGTACGGCCAGGACACCTGGTGGGAGGGAAGAGGCGACGCGGGTGGTGGAAGCGGGCTCCAGTAGATGTCCTGGAGGTCCCCGGGGCCGGCCTCGTCCGGGCGTTCGAGGACCGTGCCCGCAACCGGCTGATCGTGCAACGCATGGGTGGGCGGCGGCAGGGAGGAAGGGCCGGCGGTGTCATGGAGCGGAGCGGCCAGGGCTCGGTTCGGTGCCGCCTGATCGCGCGCCCTGGCTCGGTGCGCGGTGATGGATCCGAACCCGGCCTGGGCCGCGGGCACCGGGTCCAGGAGGTCGGGGGCCAGGCTCCATGTGCTGGTGGGTTTCCAGGTCCCCGTCGGGAGGTCGTAGTACTGCTGCAGGTACCTCTGACGATCTGGGTGACGGAGTGTTTCCAGGGCTGCCCGGAGGCGGGCGTTCTCCGCCCTGAGGGCCTCGTTGTCAGCCCTGAGGCCTTCGTTGTCGTGATGGTGGCGGTCGAGTTGGTCCTGGATCTCGTAGTACTGGTACAGGATCGGGTCGTCATGCCGCAGAGCGGGGAGGTAGGTGTCGGTGACGGTCGACCGGTCGTCGTCGCCAAGGGGGCCCGCGTGGTTGTCGGCGAGGTCCAGTAGGTGGTCCAAGACGTCGCGTGGGGGGACCTTGTCGCCGGATCCGATGCGTTGCACGGTCGAGAGGCTGTAGCCGTTGCCGAACCTCTCGGTCAGGTGTTCGGACAGTCTCCGGTAGTTGATTCCCTGGTCTTTGAGCGGTTCCAGCACGTGCGTACGCAGTGCCTTGACGAACGTCTGGACGTCGGGTGCGAGAGCGTCCAGGTCGTCGTTGGTGCGTCTGCCCGGTTTCGCGCCGCGCTTGGGTGCGCCGTCCTTTGTTCCAGACACTGAACGTGTCTCCCCCCTGGTCAAAGGGGTTGTTTCCCCCCTGGATCCGATTGTTCCAGCTTGAGGGCTAATTCGGGTTTAGACCACGGTAGTTGCACCGGCGGATCGCCGGAATCAACCGCACATCGGTCAGGAGGACCACCATGTCCAGGCACAACCCGCGCACTCGGGCCCGCCGTCTCACCCAGCCCACCGACGACGGCAACCGCGAGCGGGGGAACACGGACCGCGGACGTCGCCTCGGACGGCGTCTGGCCCGTATCGGGATCCTGGGCGTCGTACGGGGCGCGGCCGGCACGCTCGGGAGCAGCGGCGTCACCCTGGTCGTGTGGTGGCTGCAGCACCGGTGAATCCACGCCTGACATCACGTCCCGTCACGTGCCTGTACCGCCGCCAGGCGGTGGTGGCCGAAGGGCAACGACGGGCCGGGTTGGGCGCGGATCCTGGCCAGCCTGACTGTCGAGGGTGAGCGGCTCGGCCGGTGGGCACGGGCGCAGCGGGCCAGGTGGCCGGGGCTGGAGGTGCATCACCCGGGCCGTCGGCGATCGGCGTCGAGGAGCATCATCAGGAGCTGGTCGCCGCCAGGCCGCGGACGAGGTGAAGCCGCCGGTGTCCCGCGTCGATCGGTTCGCGCAGGGCCTGGCGGCGCCGGCCGCCTTCGTGGAGCGGGAGCGGCATGCGCGTGTGCCGCGGCCGCGCAAGGAGCAGGTGGAGAGACCGGCCCC
Organism: Kitasatospora sp. NPDC058218; assembly: GCF_042882445.1. Taxonomy (NCBI): domain Bacteria; kingdom Bacillati; phylum Actinomycetota; class Actinomycetes; order Kitasatosporales; family Streptomycetaceae; genus Kitasatospora; species Kitasatospora sp. NPDC058218. The sequence goes on from NZ_JBHVWC010000096.1 coordinate 17,659, forward strand.
GATAGTGAGGAGCGGGTGGTGGTGTCGCGCGTCGCGCTGGGCACCTGGCTCGACAGCCAGAAGGCCCGCCGGGCGAAGCCCGGCTCCGGGCAGCTCGCGCAGCTCGCCGAGCACGGCGTGGAGTGGGCGTAGCGAGCGGGACCCGGCCGGAGCGGTGTCGTGGCCCGGCAGTAGGCTGCCGGGCCGCGAGAAGGCGTTGGGAGGCCGTCACCTGCGGGTGGCGGGCTTCCAGCCGGTCGGTCGTGATGCGGGTGGGCTACTCCCGTCCGACTCGTGGTGCTTCTGGAAGGAGCTACTGCGTCAGCGCGGCGAGGGCCTGGTCAGCCAGCTGCACGCCCATCGTGGCCGCGATGGTGGTGCCGACCTCCAGGAGCTTGTTCTTGAGCTGGGTGGCAGCCTGTCGCAGGCGGCCCGGCTCGGGGGAGTCGGATGACGCCTCGGTGTGGAGGTCCTGAGCGATCTGTTCCAGCTCCGCGCGGTCCGTGTCGGACATGCCCAGGGTTGCGCTGACCTGGCCGATGTATCCGGCGAGTTGGGCGAACAGCGTCGGGTCGACGCCGTCGGAGTTGTTCTGGGTGAAGTGCTGCTGCTCGCCGATGATGACACCCTTGGCGTTCGGCAAGTAGTTGTTGTACGTGGTGCCAGGGCTGGCCTGGTTAACGTGGTCCTGCACGCTTCCTCCTGCCAGGGCGCAGCGAATGCCCTGGGCCGTGATGGTGATGGTGGCGGGGTCGGTGCCGAGGTCTTCGATCAGTTTGTGCTGGGTCAGGTGGGTGAGGGCTTCGCGTAGTTCGATCTCGGTGATCTCGGTGCCGGCGAAGTAGGCCGTGGATGTGGTGAGGAACAGCGTGGGTTCGATCGGGTTCTGGTTGTCGGTGGTGTCGAACAGCCACCGGTGGAAGGCGTCCATGGTGTAGCGGAGCCGGGCGGCGCGGTCCAGGCGTAGTTTCTTCAGGCGGTGGATCGCGGCGCGGCCCGCGTCGGTGAGGTGTACGTCAGGGGGCATGAGGGCGTAGGGGTGACGGGAGACCGTGGCGAGGTCGCGTTGCTCCAGCTCGAAGGCGAGTGCGTCCGGGTCCTCGTCGTGCAGCTGGAGTTCTTCGATGAAGCGCACCATGCTGATGTAGTGCGAGGGGTTCTCCCGGGCCCGGTCGTCCAGCCACAGCAGGAGCCGGGCCAACACCGGGTCGCCTTCGGTGGTGTCGCGACCGGCCGTGGCGCCGCCTTCGGCGGATGCCTCCGTCTGGACCGGTACGCGGATCGGGTTGCGCCGGGCCGCGCGCTCGTAGCCCTTGGCGATTTCCTTGATGTGCTTCTCGATCGCGCGCTGATTGACGGAGTTGCGGGCCACGTTGCCATCCTGACTCTGATGCTTCGGGCCAGCGTACGCGCGGGGTCCGACAACAGGGCGGCCTGGCCGTCCCGAGGTAGGGCATCGGAAGGCCGTCACCTTGTAAGTGACGGCCTTCGGAATTGCGGGCGTCTTCATCGAGCGTCGGCGGCGGTCGCCGGTCGGCGCTGGCCCCTCAGCATCCAGTGTCGGTAGCCAGGGGTTGTTCCCTAGTGGTCCGCGCGGCCGGCCGTCTCGGACGCGTCGCTAAGCTCGATGGCTCGGTGCCGGCGCAACATGCCGACTGCCGCCCGGAGAGACCCGTAGACAACGCTTCCCGTCCCAATGCCATCGGTCAGTAGGCCGTGGAGCCCGTCGGTGAACTGGAAGTAGATGGCCACCGCGCCGACCACAGCGGCCATCGTGTTGGTGGTGCGGGCCTTGCTCTTCAGCATCCAGTCGACCGGCACCCACAACGGTGCCCCGAGGATATGGAGGCGCAGCTTCAGTCCGGCGAGAACAAATCCCATCCCGAGCAGGCGAGCTTGGCGTGGTGTGACCGTGATGCCGTGCTCGGGGGATCCAGCGAGGTCTGCCCGCCAGGCCTCGCGGAGGTGAGCGTGGCGTTGACAGGCGTGGTCCGGCCAAGCGGGCGGCGACGGAGGTAAGCCCCTGGCCCGGCGAGGATGAGCGGCGGGTCCGCGAGAGGTAGCGCCGGATGGGACGGCCTGCAAGGATTTCCGCTGCGGTGAACGTTCGCTCGCGCCGCTTGTGGTTCCGTGCAAGTCGATCGCTCTTCGCCTCAAGAGTGCGAACTGCGGCCATGAGGCCGGCTTGCTTCGCACGGTATCGCTGACCGACTTCCTCGGCGTCGTCGAGGTTTTGGACTTCGTCGCACGACGCCGTGAACTCGGCGTCGAACGCCTCCAGCCTGTCGCGGATGTCGTTGGCTTCCCGGTTGATCTCCTCTCGCACGACGTCGTCCTGGGCCATCTGCTTTCTCATTCTGCGGAGAAGGAGCAACACCAAGTTGGCGGCCGCGCCCCAGAGGCCCGTGAGGGCGAGTAGGCCTCCAGATGCCAGGAGGACTGCGCGCAAGCCGAGCGGCTGGTTGCTCCAGATCTCCAACAGTGTGTTGGACCAGAGTGTGGCGCTGACTAGCCCGAGTACGAAGAGGACGACTTCTGCGAAGCGGCTCCGTGACAGTGCACGCAGGCTGTGGGTCATGCGTTTGCTCCTGCCGTGCCGAAGACGTGGCGACGCCGCTGGCGGGCCCGGAGGGCCTCGGTCGCCTGGAGTCGTCCGGTTCCGGTGAGGTGGTAGAAGCGGCGGGGCGGCCTGCCGGGGTGGGGTGCGGTTTCGGTGAACGACTCGACCCAGCCGCGCTCGGAGAGTCGTTCCAGGATCGGGTAGACGGTGCCGGAACCCAGATCGGCCTTGACGCAGATCATCAGCCCCCACGCGGGGTCGTCGTCGGTCGCGGCCAAGAGGACTTCCAGTACCCCGATGGTCGGCTTGGTCATACGCGGGGTGCTCATGGTCACCATGAGATCACCAGAACGAGCGTTTGTCGAGTACGAGTCTTGTAGTCGATAGACGCTTCGCTATTGCACCACCGATGTCACCGGTCCTGTCCGGTGAGGCACTCGTCAACAGCGCGCCCCTAACGCGACTGGGCGGGGGCGGGGCAGGTCGTCGGCCTGGCGATCGCCGGAACGGACGCGCACCCGGGTGGTCTCCGGCATCGGCACCGGCGTGCTGGTCGGGGTCTGCACCGGCGTCGCGTTGAAGGCGCTGAGCCTGGCGGCCGCGTGGCTGGGTATCTCCGGACGCTGAGCGCCACCGCCCGGGCCGGGGTCGTCCCTCACGGGAGTGCCCCCGGCCCGGGGCGGCGTGTCGCGGGTACCGGGCGGCCATGAAGGGCCGGTCGGCGGGCAGGCTACCGGCATGTCCGAGCGCCGTAACCGCCGCCGCAGCCGCCTGTGCTCCCTCACCGTGCCCGCCGGACCCACGCCGGGCACGGCCGCGTCGGCGGGTGTGCCCCGACCGGGGCGGGCCGTCCCGGTCCCGACGCGGCCGCACGCCACACCTCTGCCGAGCCCGGCCGTAGAAGCGGGCGAGGAACGTACCGGGGCCGCCGGGCGCTGCTGCACGACCGTGCGCAGCCGTGAGGTGATGGACGGCGGGACAGTGCTGGTACTGACCCGTCACGCTCCCGGCTGCCCGACCTGGTCCGCTCGCTGACCCCGACACGGGTCAGGGAGTGTCGCCGGCCCAGTCCCGGTAGGCGGATCGGCGCGACGGGATTCGTAGTGCGCGCGGCCCGGGGTCTCCCGCCAGTGCCTCCTGTGCCGACGAGCACCCGGGACCGAAGTACTTCCTGGGCCGGCGGCCGTCGTGCCGTCAACATCGTCGTGCGCCACGCCGCCAACAGGTGACCGAGCGCCAACGAACGACCGGTCACCGATAGTCCTGGTCCATGATCACCGCTACTCGGTGGCGCCGCAGCGCCACCGTCCTGGCCGCGCTCGCCGCGGTCCTCCTGCCCGTCGCGGCCCCGGCCGCCGCCCTCACCGCCGCCCCGGCCACCAACCCGGTGGCCGCGCGCCGTGAGCTTCCCGAGCCGCCGCCGGCCGACGTCGTCCGAGCCGAGCTCGACGAGCTCACCGTCGAGGCCCCGCACTCCATGGAGGGGTACAGCCGGGAGCGTTTCCCCCACTGGATCAAGATCGCCGGCGAGTGCGACACCCGCGAGACCGTCCTCGCCCGCGATGGCCAGGACGTCGTCCAGGACGAGCTGTGCCGCGCCGTGGCCGGCACCTGGACCAGCCTCTACGACAACAAGACCTTCACGGACGCCAAGCAACTCGACATCGACCACGTCGTACCGCTCGCCGCAGCGTGGCGCTCCGGGGCCGACACCTGGGCCACGGCCAAGCGCAAGGCCTTCGCCAACGACCTGACCCACTCCCAGCTGATCGCCGTCTCCGCCGCCTCCAACCGCTCCAAGGGCGACAAGACCCCCGACGCCTGGCGCCCGCCGGCCGTCGGCTACTGGTGCACCTACTCCCGCGCCTGGACCGACACCAAGCACGTCTACGGCCTCTCCGTCACCGACGCCGAGAAGACCACTCTCAACACCATGCTCGACACCTGCCCGTAGACCGGCACCATCCGGCCTCCCCGATGCGGACGGCCGTCGCCCCATGCCCGGGGCGACGGCGTCCGCATATTCCAGACCTGGTCGCACCCGGTTCCCGGCACGGGGTTGACCGGCTGTCTGAGTCGGGGGGGGGGGGGGGCCGGGGGGCCGCCCCCCGGGGGGGGGGGGGGGGGGTGGTAGGTGGTGAGGGGGCCCCCCAGGGGGGGGCGGGGGCCGCCCCCCGCGACGGGGGGC
>NZ_JBHVWC010000096.1:22395-29950 GCF_042882445.1 Kitasatospora sp. NPDC058218
GGGGGGGGGGGGCCCCCGCTAACACCCCCCGCGGCCCCCGCGCCCCCCCGCCCCCCTCCCACTGCCCCCCCACCCCCCCGCCCCCCCGCCCCCCCCGCCCGTCCCCCGCCCCCCCGCGGCCCCCCCCGGGGCCCGGGCGGGGGGGCGCGGGGTTGTTCGGGGGGGGGCCCCGCGGCCCCGGCCCCCCCCCCGACTTGTCCGGAGGGCTCAGTTTCTACGTAGGTACGGCACGACCAGGGTGGCGACGGCGGCGCCCGCGCCGATCGGGGCAGCCACCGGCGGGTACAAGGCCACGACCGCGGTGGCCGCGGTCACGGCCGCGATGGTGAGCACCATGCGCAGTCCGCGGCGGCGGAGTGTCGGTTTGCCGGTGTCGTTCGGGAGGGGACGCGTCTTCATCCGGGGTGCCTTTCAGTTCTTGGTCGGGCGATCGGCAGGTGGGCAGGCCGAATCGATTCGCCCGGGTCGGGTGGTGGCCGGCTTCGGCATCGCTGACGCCACGCACATGTGCTCTGGAGGCACCATGGCTACCGGGTGAGACCCGTGCCCGGCGATAGGCCATCAGCCTCTTGACCTGCGGGGATGGTGGCATCGGCGATGTGCCGCGCGAGGCACGTGGTTCACTGCGGCCGATTCGCGGCGGGGACAGCTTCGGGAGGCTCAGCGGACGGTCCCGGGCCGGTCTGGGAGGACGTTCTTCGGCGTCGGTTCCTCGCGCCGGGCCGCCGGGTCCGCCCGAAGCGGCGATGAAGCGGGACGGTTGCCGAGGGTGGTGGTGCCCCGGCCAGGGCACCACCACCGGGCTCTACCGCAGTGCCAGCTCCTGGGGAAGGCCTTCGGGTTCGGCGAGGAACTGCTCAAGCTGCGAGTTGTGGGTGACCGTGACCGCGAGGTTACGGGCGGGCTCCGTACCCGCGCGGACCGGCCGGGGCAGATGGTGGTTCGGGTTGAAGCCGACCAGCCGGGCGTAGGTGCGCCAGACCCGCGCGTCGGTGGGCGTGCCGAGGGCCGCGTGGTGCACGGCCAGGCAGTGGGCGGCGAGTCCGTCGCCGGCCCCGGCCGCGAAGCCCCACCAGTACAGCGCGCTGTCGGTGCGGTCGAGGGCGTAGAGGAGGCAGGCGAAGGTGCGGGCGCCGGCGTCGTCGTAGTCGTCGGCGAAGTCGGCGAGGGTGGTGATCTGGTCGGACCGCAGGACGTCCTCGCACAGCCGGTTCAACTCACCCACCAGGTCCGCGCTCGCCCGCGGCCGGCCGGGCAGCAGGCCCGGCTGCACGACCCCGCGCAGCACCACCCGGCGGCGCCGGCGGCGAAGGCTGCGCCTGGTCGGGCGGGGCGGACGGGGCGGGCGCAGCGGGGCCGGTCGGGCGGCGGGGGGTTCGGTGCGTGTCGCCCAGTCCGGTTCGGGGGTGGGGTTGGTGTTCTCTTCCGCGATGCGTTGGGCGAGGCGGCGGGTGAAGGCTTCGGTGTCGTGGTCCGCGTACTCGCGTTCGAGGCGTTCGGCTTCTGCCGCGAGGGATCCCTCGAAGGTCGTCACGGTGTGCTCCCTTCGCCCTGGTGGGGGCGGTCGAGCCTGGCTTTGAGGAAGCGCATCCCCATCCAGGTCTCGTTCTTGGCTTTGCTGGAGTTGATGTCGAGGAGGACGGCGATCTCGTCGTGTGACATGCCGACCAGGTGGCGCAGGCGCACGCAGGCGGCCTGGACCGGTGAGTGCGTTTCGAGTTCGTCCAGGGCCTGGTCGAGCTGCTCGTAGTCGGCGAGGCGGTTGAACTGGGCGAGGTCGGCGCTGGGGTGGTGGACGGGGGTGTCCCGGGCGAGGATTCGGGCGGCGTGCTCGGCCTTGGCCTGGCGGGTCTGGTCGCGCCAGTAGTCGATGATCAGGCGCTGGAGGATGTAGAAGGTGAAGGCGATGGGGTTCTCGTGGGCGAGGATCCGGTCCCACTTGCGGTGGATGATGACGGCCGCGCGGATGACCACGTCCTCGGCGTCCTCCCGGCTGCGCAGCCGGGTTTCGGCGTACTTGAGGTACTTCTTCTGCCATGCGATGAAGAAGCCTTCGAAGTCCCGGGGAAGGGCCGCGACCGGGTCAGGGCCGGTCTGCTGGTCCCAGGAGTCGTTCACCAGGTCTCCGCGGAGGTGTGGGGAGCCGGCGGCGCGGGCTCCGGGGTTGAGAGCTCGGTGCCGTACGGGGTGTGCGGCTGCGAGTCGTGCACGTCAGGCTCCGCGTTGATGCGGGGAGCGGGCCGGTGGCCCGCCCTGGCCTGCGAGGCGGTGCGAGCGGTGGCGCGTGGGGCGCGGGTGCTCGCGGTCATCCTGGGTCCGCTGGCAGTCGCCGGCGTGGTCCAGGGCGTGTGGTGCCCCACAAGGCACTCCTTCCGATGAACAGGTGCGAGGGGCCCGGTGTGTTCGATCCGGGCGGAACTTGAGTTCCATCCCTTCAACCGTTCGGAGGAACGCGATTGTCAGAGGATCCGGGCAGCATATTTAGCGGAATGTGATCGTCCGATGACTAGGCGTGCCCTGACCAGCGACCTTTCCAGCACCCTGTGATGCACATCACGCCAAAGACCGGTGGCCAAGAGGTGTCAATCGAACAAAAGTTGGGTAAGCCTTGCCTTCCATGTTCCGGTGCTGCTAACAAGCCGCCCGCAGGACACGTCGCGGCCGTCCCACCAGGGGCTTGGCATCGAACGACGCTCACTCACCCCGCCGGACCCAGGCCTTCCACCGGCTAACCGGTCACGGCGACGCCGGCACCATCGACGACACCGCCACCGACGATCCCCTCGGCCACGGCGACCCCGCCGTACGGACCAGGCAGCAACAGATCGACGGCACGCGTACGGGCCGCCGCGCCACGACCGCTCGCCACGACACGCACCTCACGCCCCGCCAGCTGTCCGTGACCTTCCCCCAACCCGAACCACCTCCGAGAGCTCACCTCCAGGCGCAGCTGGGCCCCGGGCCAGGGGCCTGGGGTGATCAGGACGGTGCCGGTGCGGCGCAGGTGGGCGGCGAGCCGGTCGACGGCGCGGGGGGCCAGGCCGGTGGGACTGCCCGCGATGACCACCGGGCACGCGGCCGCGAGCGCGGTGACCACCTCCGCGAAGTGGTCACCAGGGAAGTCGACCACGACCAGGCGGGCCAGGTCGATGCCGTAGCCGGCGGCCGCGGCGAGCCCGAGGTCGGGGAGGCCGACGGCGGCGGTCCAGGCGTAGCGGTCCGCGGTCGCCGGCCCGGCCGCGAGGGCCAGGAGCAGGCTCATGTCGGCGGCCTCGGTGACCGTGCCCTTGGCCAGGCCGCCGTGCAGCAGCAGCCGGGCGAGTGGTTCGAGGACCGGCAGGACGGTGGCCTGGGCCTGGCGGGCACGGGTCTGCGGGGACGTTTGTTCCAGCAAGTCGGCGAGCCGGCCCCGACGCTCGGCAGCGAGATCGGCAACGGGCACGGGGGCGGGGACGGGGACGGGGACGGGGACGGGGGCGGGGACGGGGGCCAGATTCACGCGGACTCCCCCGGGGTGGCCGGCGCGATGGACGCGACGGGCCTGTCCGCCTCGGCGTCGGCCGCCGGCTCGGACCGCGGCAGCGGGCGCAGGGAAATGCCGTCGGCGATCACCCAGGCGGCCGCCTTGTCCTCGCCCCAGCGGACGTGTGCGATCCAGGGCATCTGTGGTGCCGGGCGCCGGCGGGCGGTGACCAGGACCGAACGCCACGCGCCTTCCGCGCGGAGCCAGGCCAGGCGCCAGCACCGGTCGGCCGGGTCGGTGCCGGCCGGGCCGGCGAGCTCGGCCGGCACGCGCACCGCGTCCCGCCACGTCCCGAGGTAGGGGGCGGCGGCCGGGGCCGGGTCGGCGGGCTCGGGCAGCGGGCGGATCCGGTCCCTGTCGAACAGGAACCACCCCCACGAACCAGTGGCTTCCGGGCCCCAGGTGACGTGGACGACCCACACCGCGCTGCCCGGTGGGCGACGCCACACCGTGAGCATCCCGGCGAGCCACCGGCCACCGAGACGGATCTCGACCAGGCGCCACCGGCGCTCGTCCCGGTAGAAGCCCGGCAGCGTCATCAGCTCCCGCGGCGCCCGCTGGGCGTCGCCCGGCCGCTCGGGTGAGCGGACAGGGGTGGAGAGCGGGACGGAATCGGTCATAGAACTATTGTTCGATAAGCTACCGGAGTGATCAAACGTCAGCTAACGGCCGTCCCGGGACCTGCCCGGACCCGCGGCCGGTAGCGTGGCGCCGAACCCCGCCCCGAAGGACACCCCCATGCGCCCTGCCCGTGTCCAGCACCTGCTCCTCGACGCCGCGGCCGCGCTGCCCGGAGCCTCGGCGCGGACCTTCGCCGACGCCGGGCACGAGCGGCATCCTTTCGGTGTCGTCGTCGACGCGGACGGCCGCACGTCACGGTGGCAGGTCGCCGTCGTGAACGCCCCGGGCGAGACCTGGGGCGCCGAGGACGATCCGGTCCCGGTCCTGGGCGAGAAGCCGCCGGCGATGGAGATCCCGACCCTCACGAACGACCTCGCCACCGTCGAGCGGGCCCTCATCGCCCAGCTGCTCGCGACGGACCCGGGCCAGATCGCCTCCGTGGAGCTCTACTCCTCCCTGCCCAAACCGCCGGCCGTCGGGTACGGAGCGACCATCGCCTTCCACGACGGATCCCGCGCCTTCATCAACCACGCCCGCTGACCGGCCGGGTGGCCGCCTCGCACCCGGCGTGCGCCCACGCGCTCTCCCGGGGCTCGGGGTCCGGCCGCCCGGGTGCCGGCGGGTCGAGTCGCCGTACGAGGTAGGCCTCCTCGCCCACGGCCACGATGAGCAGGCGGCGCTCACTACCTGTTTCTGATCCCCAAAGCAGCAGGTCAACCGTACGGACGCCCGATTAAGAGAGCGGGGCACCACCATTCAGGGGATGACCATCGCGCGTCCAGCTACTGCGTACCGGCAATCCCCCTACCGTGGCCGCGTGACTTCAGCAGCCGAGTTTGTCCAGTTGTCGATGAGCTGTACGGCCTCCGGTTGGTTCTTGGGTGTGGGTGCCTTCATCGCGCTCGGTGCAATCAGTGGCATTGCCTCGGGGGAGGGGATTTTTGGGGAGGAGATCGACCACCTTGCTGGCTGCTTGGGCATTGCCCTTGTCCTGATTGCCGGTTGCGCGCTGGCAGGCGTTGGCATCAACTCGTTTCTTGACGGCTGCCATTAGGACACGTATTTGGTCGTGATCAAGGGATGGTCTTGGTGAGGTCCTTGATCCAGAGAGTTGCGCCACGGAGGTGGAGGCCGGCGAGGTAGCTTTCCGGGGTCTTGTCATACCGGGTGGCGATGCCTCGCCATGCCTTCAGCTTGTTGATCAGGCGCTCGACGGTGTTGCGCTCCTTGTAGAGCTCGGCGTCGTGAATGACGGGCCGGCCGCCCGGGCGGCCCTCCTTCTTCCGGTTGGCGCTCTGGTCCTTCTTCTCCGGGATGACCGCCTTGATATGGCGCTTGCGCAGGTGGGCACGGTTGCCGCGGGACGAGTAGGCCCTGTTCCCGGCTACCGCGTCCGGCCGGGTCCGGGGACGGCCGACGGGCCCGCGAACCCGGACCTTCTTCAGTACGGGGATGAACTGCGGGCTGTCCGCGGCCTGGCCCTCGGTCAGGATGAAAGCCAGCGGGCGGCACTTTCGGTCGCCGACGCAATGGACCTTGCTGGTCTGCCCGCCCCTGGAGCGTCCGAGCAGGGCTGCCTTCAGCCGGAGCTTGCGCCGACGCCGGATGCGTCGCCGTTCTTCCCGTTTCGGGTCGCCTGGGGCGTCCCGCCCGTCTTGTTCCTCCGGGCCTCCCCCTTTTGTCGGGCCTTCTCCGCCTCCTCGGTGGCCTTCTCCAGGGCGGCCATGGTGTCGGAGTCGAGGTGCATCCCGGCGGCGTCGTGGTGAGCCCGCACGGTGGTGGAGTCCACGCCGACCAGGGACAGGTCCACCTCGCCACGCTTCGCGGCTTCCGCGATCAGGCCCTCCATCAGGGCTTCGAAGACGCCGGCGTCCCTCCACTGCCGGAACCGATTGGAGACGGTCGACCAAGCACCGAACTCCGTCGGCATCTCCCGCCACTGCCCGCCCGTCCGGAATCGCCAGATCACGCCCTCGAACTGCTGCCGCAGCCGCTCCGGGTACGGGCCGTACTCGCCGATCGGCAAGTACGGCTCGATCAACACCCACTCAGCATCCGTCAGTTGCGCTCGCGTCACGCACCACGGTCTACCGGATCAGGACCCGCCGCGAAGATGAATCGCGCAGATTGATCACGACCGAATACGTGCCCTGGTTGACATATTCGTACAAGGGCGGTGCTCACAGCCTCTGCGTTGGTGTCGCCTGATTATCGGGAGCATGAATCTAAAGCTGGATCTTCGTCGTAGGTTGCTCGTTGGTCGTGGGGCGGCGAAGGAGCGGGCGGTCATGGCGTTACGTGGTGGGCGGCGACGTCGGCTGTCCGGTGGTCGGATGCGCAAGGGCTTGAGGACCACGCCGCGCACGCCCGCGAATGCGGCGGAGTCGCATTCCAGCCCCACTGGGTCGTACTTGCCAGGTCGGCAGCGGGAGTTTTCTTGATGAAAGGGCCTGGAAATGCCACAGGTGTGGAAGATCGAGCTGCGCACAACGATCCGGTGTGACCATCGTGGCGAAATTGAACCTGCGTCCGATATGAAGACCTATGTCGGACCTGGGTGAAATCTCGAAAATGCACTGCCATATGACATTTCATCTGCGTTCGCACTCTCTGGCGCCAATTAGTCGCGGTGGTGAAATTGTACCCATTTGGCGCCGCTGGAGATCATTTTCGAAATCCTCAAAGAATTTAGCTCAACTGGATACCTGTGAGCGCGTTCTCCAGTTAGCCTTTTGCATGTCGGGAAAGCAGTCGGCTCTTCCGAAATAGTCATCGTCTATCGGAATGGGGTATTCCGTGCTCCTTCGTTCAGCAAAGATCGTATCCGCGCTCGCCCTGGCGATCGGTGCCGTCGGTGCCGGTTCGGTGTCCCCGGCTTCCGCGGCAGCTGCCCCGAGCATCGACTCTGGCAGTGCCCAAACCGGGGCTTTCATGATCCAAAACATGGCCACAGGGAAGTGCCTGACCGCCACCAATGCGGGCACTGACTTCGCCGAGGTGCTGGTCTTCGGGTGTGACCGCACCAACGGGTCGCAGTGGTGGGGCAACTACGGGTTCAGGCTGATGCAGATGAGCTATAGCAACTGTCTGGTCAACCGGAACGGCCAGCCCGGCACCGAGGTCTGCGGCAGCTCGAACAACGGGAACTGGATGTACGGGTCGAACCCTTCCACTCTCTCGTCCTTTGCGGGCGGCTATCTCACCACCGGGGGTTACTACACCTGGCTGGGCGCCATCCAGGGCGATTACACCCAGTGGAAACGGGTCTACTGACCAGCCCAGGCCGGGCGGCCGAAATGAATTTCGGCCGCCCCGCCGCGAGGGCGGGGGTAGGGGCGGGGTCAATATGTGGGGTTGGCCCACGGGGTGGGGGCGGATCCCAGTCTCTTATAAACAAATGACGCGGCCGAC
>NZ_JBHVWC010000097.1:0-19348 GCF_042882445.1 Kitasatospora sp. NPDC058218
ACCACCCCCAACTCCTCTGGCTTGGGGTGGGGGGGGTTTTTTTTTTTTTTTACCGCCCGCGGGGGGGGGGGCCCGGGCGCCCGCGCGCCGGCCCCGCCGTCACCCGCTGTGCACGATCTGGATCAGGTTGCCGCAGGTGTCGTCCAGCACCGCGGTGGTGACCGGGCCCATCTCCTGCGGCTCCTGGGTGAAATGAACGCCGAGCCCGCGCAGCCGGTCGAACTCCGCCTGCACGTCGTCCACGGCGAAGGAGGCGGCCGGGATGCCGTCCTTCACCAGTGCCGTCCTGTACGGCTTCACCGCGGGGTGGCCGTCGGGCTCCAGCAGCAGCTCGGTCCCCTCGGGGTTCTCCGGCGAGACCACGGTCAGCCACCGGTCCTTGCCGATCGGGACTTCGGTCTTCTTCACGAAGCCCAGCACGTCGGTGTAGAAGCGCAGGGCCTTGTCCTGGTCATCGACGAAGACGCTGGACAGGTGAATCCGCATGATGTGCTCTCCGGTGCATCGGGCCCGAGCCACCGGTGCGCGATGTGCTCAGGGGGTTCGGTGTCCACATCGTGGAGCGTGCGACATCTCAGGCGTCACGCACGGGGCTGACCGTCCCGTTCTACCAGCTCATCGGTGACCGGAGCATCCCCGGCGGCACGGTCTCGCGTCCTGCCCCGGCCCGCCGCCACGCCGAACGGGCGACCGCAGCGCTCGACCGGTCCGTCCGCGCGTGCGGCCGGCCGGCGACCTCCCGGGACGCCGACCGGTCCCCGCCCGGGCGGGGTGGTGTTTGTCCGGTCGGATCCGGGTGAGAAGAGGACCGGGTGGGCAGAGCGTGGTCCGGGCGGCGGGTCCCCCCACTCCCCGCCGTCCGGGCCCGTCCCACCACTGCTCAGAGCCCGGCCACCGTGACGTCCTTCCGGCGGCCGGGCGGCACCGGGGCCCCGCCCGGCCGCTCCTGACGTCCTGACCCTCCGTCGCGGGCGGTGGCCGACGAGCCGGTCGAGGACCGCCGCCGCCGCCGTGGTCGGCCGGTGCGCCGGCGGCGGACCACCCGTCACCGGCGGCCGTCCGCGCCCGCCGGGCGTGCGGGCCCTGCGGGGCACCCCCGCTCCTGCGGCGGGCGAGGGCCATTCGGCGCAGCCCGGTCCGCGCGTCGCGGGCCCGCCGCAGCCGGGCGCCTACCGTGGGCGAATGACCGATCGTCGGAACGAGAGGCCTGCCGGAGGCCGGCTCGGCTACCTCGGGGCCGCCGCCGCCTTCGCCGTCTGCATGGCGGGCACCACCCTGCCCACCCCGCTGTACGGGCTGTACCAGGAGGAGATCGGCTTCTCCGAACTGATGGTGACGGTCGTGTTCGCGATCTACGCCTTCGGGGTGATCGGCGTCCTGCTGCTCGTGGGCAACGTGTCCGACTCCGTCGGCCGCCGGCCCGTGCTGCTCTGCGGGCTGGCCCTCGCCGCCTGCAGCGCCCTCGCCTTCCTGGCCGAGGGCGGGTTGCCGCTGCTCTGCCTGGGTCGCCTGCTGTCCGGCCTGTCGGCGGGCCTGTTCACCGGCACCGCCACCGCGTACGTGCTGGAGCTCGCCCCGCCCGGGCGCCGGGCCCGCGCGGGCTTCGTGGCGACCGCCGCCAACATGGGCGGCCTGGGCTGCGGACCGCTGCTGTCGGGAGTGCTCGCCGAGTACGCGCCCGACCCCCTGGTACTGCCGTTCGTCGTGCACCTGGTGCTGCTCGCCGCGTCGTTCACGGTGACCTGGTTCCTGCCGGAGACGGTCGCCGGGGCACGCCGGCTGCGAACCGCCCGACCGCGGCGGCCGTCCCTGCCGCCGGAGGTCCGCGGGGTGTTCGTCCCGGCCGGGATCGCCGCGTTCGCCGGGTTCTCCCTGCTGGGCCTCTTCACCTCGGTCAGCCCGGCCTTCCTCGCCGAGAGCCTGGACATCCACAACTCCGCGGTCGTCGGCCTCATCGTCTTCACGGCCTTCTTCGCCTCCACCCTCGGCCAGCTGCTGGTGCCCCGGCTGGGTACCGCACGGGCGATCCCGCTGGGCTGCCTGGTGCTCATCGCCGGGCTGGCCCAACTGGCCGCCTCGCTCGCGCGGACCACCCTCCCGCCCCTGGTGCTCAGCGCCGTGGTGGGCGGCGTGGGCCAGGGCATGGGCCTGCGCGGCGCGGTGGGCGAGATCGCCGCGGCCGCACCCGCCGAGCACCGGGGCGGCGCGCTCTCGGCGCTCTTCGTGGTCGCCTACTTCGGCATCTCGATCCCCGTCATCGGGGTCGGCCTGCTCTCCGAGCCGCTCGGGCTGGCCGACGCCGGCCTGGTCTTCGCCGCCTGCATGGCCCTCCTCGCCGCCGCCTCCGCGGTCTACCTGCTGCGCCGGGCCGGTGCCGACCGGTGACCGGCCGCTCGCGGTGCGGCTCGCCCGGCCGGTCGGTGACATGCCGCCTGCCGTCGGGCACGTCGCATCGGCCGGTGACCTGCGGACCACCGGGGCCCGCGGCGACCGGCGGCCTCCCCTCCCGCCGCGGTACGGGGCCCGGCGGCCGCTCGGGACCGGCGCCGGTCCGGCGGATCCTGCTCCCGAGTCCGCGCGTGACCCGGCCGTGGCGGTCGTCGCCGGCCGTCGGGCGTACTGCGGCCGGAGGGGGAGTCGCGGCGGTGGGCCGATGCGGTGGCGGTGGCCCCGGCCGGCGTCCGTCGGCGCGGGAGCTGCCCGGGCGGCGTTCCACCCGCTATCCAGGATTCATGTCGCCTTCGCACCCCAGTAGCCCCCGGCCCCACGGCCGGCCCTCGAAGCCGTGCGGCCGTGCGGCCCCCGGCGGCGCCGGGCGCGGCGGACCGGTCCCCGCGCCGGGGGCCGGGGCGCGGCGCGCGACGGGCGGTGGTGCGGCATGCCGGTGAGGCGGCCCAAGGCCCGACGGCCGGAGCCGAAGGCGGACGGCGCCGGCGCGGGCCCGGCACTGCGCCGCCTGTCCGACTACGCCTGGCGGCTGCTCGTCGTCGGCGTGGCCGCGTACCTGGTGCTGACGGTGCTGGGGCAGTTCCACCTGATCACGCTGGCCGGCTTCCTCGCCCTGGTGATCACCTCGGTGGTCCGGCCCGTGGTCGATCTGGCCGCCCGCGCCGTCCCCCGTCCGCTCGCCGTCCTGATCGGCCTGGCCGTGGCGATCCTGGTGCCGGCCGGGCTGCTCGCGCTGATCGGCGAGAACGTGGCGGACGACGTGTCCCGCCTGGCCAGGGAGTTCCAGGGCGGCCTGGACCGGCTGGAGAAGTTCCTCGAAGGCGCCCCCTTCCACCTCGAACCGACGACCTTCGACGACCTTCAGCGCAAGGTCTCCGACTTCGCCGCCGAGCACCGCTCGACGTTGATCAGCACGGCCGTCAACGGTGCCCACCGGGCGGTCGAGCTGGCGACCGGCGGTGCGCTCGCACTCTTCATGTCGGTGTTCTTCCTGCACTCCGGGGAGCGGATGTGGCAGTGGAGCGCCTCCCAGCTGCCGCCCGCCGCCGCGGACCACCTCGACCGGGGCGGCCGGGCGGCCTGGCGGACCTTCGCCGGCTACACCCGGGGCATCTTCATCGTCGCCGCGAGCAACGCCGTCATGGTCGGCATCGCCCTGTTCCTCCTCGACGTGCCGCTCGCCCTGCCGCTGACCGTCCTGGAGTTCCTGGCCTCCTTCGTCCCGCTGGTCGGCTCACCGATCGCGATGCTGGTCGCCTCCTTCGTGGCGCTGGCCGCCCGTGGCCCGGTGACCGCGATCGTGGGGCTGCTGCTGATCGTGGTGATCGGCCAGATCGAGGGCCATCTGCTCCACCCGCTGGTGATGAGCCGGGCGGTCAGCCTGCACCCGGTGGTGGTCGCGGTGTCGGTGCTCGCGGGCAGCATCGCGGCCGGGGTGATCGGCGCCGTGGTCGCCGTCCCCGTCGTCTCGGTGGCCTGGTCCGTGTACGCCGAGCTGCGCCGCCCGGTGGCGGGGCCGGCTCCGGGGCCCTGAGGTCCTCCCCGCCCGACCCGCCCCGACCCTCGACCGCCCTTGACCGCCGCCCTCGACCGCTCTCGACCGGACAGACCCCGGCGGCCCGACGCACCCCCCCCGCACCGCAGCACGCCCCCGGCACCTGTCGCGCCGCTCGGTGGCGGCATACCGCGGGGCGGGCCGATGCTGGAAAGCGGGGGTCCCGGTCCGGGAGCAGCCTCCTGAACCCTCCCGTCCGCCCGTCGCCCGCCCCAGGAGGGCCGTCATGAGCACTGTCACCGCCTACGCCGCGCCCGCCGCCAAGGCCCCGCTGGAGCGGACGACCATCGAGCGTCGCCCGGCGGGGCAGCGCGACGTGCTGATCGACATCGCGTTCGTCGGCATCTGCCACTCCGACATCCACCAGGCCCGGGAAGGCTGGGGCCAGGCGATCTTCCCGATGGTGCCCGGTCACGAGATCGCGGGCGTCGTCGCCGGGACCGGCCCCGGCGTGACGAGGTTCGAGGTCGGCGACCGGGTGGGCGTCGGCTGCATGGTCGACACCTGCCGCGTGTGCGACAACTGCCGGGCGGGCCTGGAGCAGTACTGCGTCGAGGGCCCGGTCTGGACCTACAACGCCGTGGGCAAGGACGGTCGGCCCACCTACGGCGGCTACGCGCAGCAGATCGTCGTCGACGAGAACTACGTGGTGCGCATCCCGGACGGCCTGTCCCTGGACGTGGCCGCCCCGCTGCTGTGCGCGGGCATCACCACCTACTCACCGCTGCGCCACTGGAACGCCGGCCCCGGCAGGAGGGTCGCGGTCGTCGGTCTCGGCGGGCTCGGGCACGTGGCCGTGAAGCTCGCGCACGCGCTGGGAGCCGAGGTCACCGTGCTGTCCCAGTCCCTGCGCAAGAAGGACGACGGCCTGCGGCTGGGCGCCGACCACTACTACGCCACCGGCGACCCGAGGACCTTCGAGGTCGCGGCGGGCAGGTTCGACCTCGTCCTCAACACCGTCTCGGCCCCGCTCGACTTCGCCGCCTACCTGTCGTTGCTGCGCACGGACGGCACCCTGGTGAACCTCGGACTCCCGGAGGAGCCGGTGGAGCTGACACTCCAGGCGCTGTCGGGCAACCGCCGCAGCCTGAGCAGCTCGGGCATCGGCGGCATCGCCGAGACCCAGGAGATGCTGGACTTCTGTGCGGCGCACGGGGTGGGCGCCGAGATCGAGCTGATCCGCGCGGACGAGATCAACGACGCCTACGAGCGGGTCCTCAGGAGCGACGTCCGCTACCGCTTCGTCATCGACAACGCCACCCTGTGACGCCGTCCGGGACGGGGGTGCGTCGGGCCGACCGCCGCGGCAGCGGTCCGAGCCGTGCGGCACGCCCATCGGGTAGATCGGTGTTCCGACGGACGCGGCACTGTGATCATTGGGACGGACACCGCCGCCGAATCCACGAGGACCGCCCCCATGCCCGTGCCCGCCGACCCGACGGTGCTCCATCCGATGCCCGAGCAGCCCCGGGTGGTGCTGCTCAAGCCGCTGGTGAAGTCCCCGCTGATCGAGGTCGGGGAGTACTCGTACTACGACGACCCGGACGATCCGACGGCGTTCGAGACGCGCAACGTGCTCTACCACTACGGGCCGGAGAAGCTGATCATCGGCAGGTTCTGCGCGCTGGGCACGGGAGTGCGGTTCATCATGAACGGCGCCAACCACCGCATGGACGGGCCGTCGACCTTCCCCTTCCCCACCATGGGCGGCTCGTGGTCCGAGCACTTCGACCTGCTCACCGGCCTGCCGAACCGGGGTGACACCGTCGTCGGCAACGACGTCTGGTTCGGCCACGGCTCGACGGTGCTGCCGGGCGTGCGGATCGGGCACGGCGCGATCATCGGTGCCGGCGCCGTGGTCACCTCGGACGTGCCCGACTACGGGATCGTCGGCGGAAACCCGGCCCGTCTCATCCGCTCCCGCCACAGCGAGCAGGACGTCGCCCGACTGCTGGCGGTGGCCTGGTGGGACTGGCCGGCGGAGCACATCACCGAGCACGTGCGGACGATCATGTCGGGCACCGTCGCCGACCTGGAGGCCGCCGGAATCGCCGTGCGCGGCGGCCCGGCGGCGGGCTAGCGTCCCGGCCGTCGTCCGCCGGCGCCCCGGGGGCGTCAGCGGTGCGGGGTGCCGCCGACGAAGTCCTTGAGGGCGTCGAGGCGGGTCCGGCGGTCGGGCGGGTAGCGGCGCAGGGCGCGTTCGGCCTTGCGCGAGCCCGGCGGGTAGCGCCAACGCGCCCAGGGGGAGGCCGGTTTGGCCAGTCGCAGGACGCCGACCAGGCCGACCACGAGGGGGACCAGCAGGCCGATCACACCGAGCGCCGTCTTGCCCTTGAGGATCGTGCCGACGCTCAGGGCCAGGTTGACGATCATCAGTGCCGCGAAGGCGAGATGGTTGGCCGTGCCCCGGCCGATGTCGGAGAACGGGTTGAACCCGGCGACCAGCAGCAGGCCGACCGCCACCGCCAGGAACGCCGCGTCGACGGACTTGCGGCCCTCCTCCGCCCAGTAGACGTCCTCCAGGTGCAGCCAGAGCGCGAACTCGTCCACGGTCAGGGCGGCGCCCGCACCGAACAGCACGGCCAGGAGCTGCGCCCCGGGGCTGCCCGGCCGGTACGAGAACTCGATCGCGCCCGCCACCAGCATCGCGAGGATGCCGTACACCTGGTGGTGCACGTGGGTGCCGCCGACCTCGACGTTGCGGAACGGCCCGCGGCCCGCCCTGATCAGCCGGGTGACCACCCGGGTGCCCGCGAAGGTCAGCACGAACGCGCCGAGCATCCAGAGACCGATGCCCTGGTTGGGAACGGTGACGACCACCTCGACCTCGACTGTCGCGTACCGCACGGCGCTCCCGTCCCGTCAGCCGTGGTGCGCGGGGACCCGGAGCAGGTCGCGCACCGTGGCGGAGGGCATGTAGCAGCGCAGCAGGGACAGGCCGATCCGCGGCAGGTCGGCCTCGTCGCGGTAGAGCAGGAACATCGGCTCGTAGCGCGGCTGGAACTTCGCCTTGAAGGAGTGCAGCGAGCGGAAGCCGTAGTACGGCTCCATGGCGGCCCCCAACTGGTCGAGGATCCGGTCGAGCACGGTGGGTGCCCGGGCGGGGCCGGTGCGTGCCAGCGGCGCACCGGAGAGCGAGAGACGGTCCGCGCCGTCCTCCCGGAGCGCGAGGCAGCTGGAGGCGATCATGAACTCGACCACCGGCCGGAAGCCGTCGCGGCGGCGGCGCATCATGTCCAGGGTCCAGCCCTGCGGCACGCCGTCCGCGCCGTACACCGGCATCCACGACGTCACGCCGTGGATGCGGTCCCCGCCCTCCACGGCCAGGCCGACCCGCATCCGCGGATCCATGGCCTCCTCCACGCCGCCGAGGGTGAACCCCATCTCCGGCAGGCCCATGTCGCCGACCCACTCGTCGGAGATGCTGCGGATCTGGGACAGGACGGGACGGGGCTGCTCGGCGAGGGCGACGAGCCGGTACTCGACACCGTCCTTCCTGGCCCGGTTCAGGGCGGTGCGCACGTCCTGCCAGGCCTTGCCGCGGAACTCCAGGTCCGGCAGGTCGATCACGGTGTCCTCGGCGACCTGGACGGACCGCCAGCCCAGCGCGTCGGTGACCTCGGCGGCCCGGGCGGTGGCGGAGAACAGGCAGGGGACCAGCCCGGTGCGGTCGCACATCTCGGCGAAGCGGGTGATCGTCCGGGCCCGGTCGTCCGGCGCGCCCACCGGGTCGCCCAGCGCGACCGCGACGCCGGCGTGCGCCCGGTAGGCGACGTAGCTCTCGCCGCTCCCGCCGTCGTCCTCGGGGAAGAAGTAGGAGTTGTCCGGCCAGGTGGTCATCCAGGAGAGGTTCTCCCCGCCCCGGTGCACGAGCAGGTCCGCGGCCCGGGTGCGGGGGTCCCCGTCGGCCGAGGGGGTGGCCGCCGGTGCGGACGGAGTCGTTCCGGGCGCCGGGGCCCGGCCGCGCGCCCGCCGCGCCCGGAACGCGTCCCGGCCGGCGATCAGCACCACCAGTTCGGCGGTCCAGACCACCGAGGTGGGGACGAACACCGCGGCACCCGTGACCGTGACCTGCTCGTCGAGGGCCTTGCCGATCACGTAGACGATCCCCACGAACAGGCCCAGCAGCGCGTTCAGCGCGCAGAGCAGCACCGTCCAGCGCCAGGCGGTGCGGCGGCCCCGGCGCAGCCCGTCGACCAGCAGCCCGATCAGCACCACGGAGAGCAGGACCTGCCAGCCCGGTCCGCCCAGCCCCCTGGTCTCCCCGACCGGGCCGTGCCCCGGCACCAGCCAGACGACCAGCAGGATCGCCGCGATCAGGACCAGACCGGCCACCGCCAGCAGCCGCCACTCCCGCCGGCTGAGCCGGCCGGAGGTCCGGGCGGCCCCAGGCACCCGCAGCCAGTGGGTCGCCACCAGCCCGCCGGCCACCGCCAGCGCGCGCTGCAGATCGTCGAGCCCCCCGACGTACAGGAGGGACACACCGGCGTAGGCGACCAGGGCCAGGCGCAGCCGCTGCCGCCACGGCGAGGCCAGGGCCGCCGAGGCGACCGCGCCCGCGCACAGCGCGCCCGCCGAGATCCCGACGTCGACGGTGCCGGCCAGGTCCTTCGCCCAGGACCACGCGGTGTGCCGCAGGGCGAACAGCAGCAGGGCGGCCAGCAGGACGGCGCCGAGCTGGCCGGCCACCGTCACCGCGGCCGTCCAGCGGGTGCCCAGCCGTGCCTCGGCGAGACCGCAGAGCAGGAGGACCCCGACGAGCACCGGCAGGTACTCGATCGGGGTCGCGCAGAACAGCGGCCCGGTGACGAGCGTCCACCAGCGGCCCGTCTCGAACGCCGGCAGACCGTAAGCGACGTTCGGGTACCAGGACCGGTCGGACACCGCGTCCCACAACCCGCCGACGACCAGCCCCAACAGCAGGATCACCGCGGCGGCGGCGAGCGTGAAGGGGAAGCGTCGCAGGGCGGTGGTGACCGCGGGCAGGGCGTCGCGCCGCCACCGCGGCTCTGATTCTCCCGGCACCTCGCACCTCCGCACGGCGTGGCCGACTTCACCCCCACCTCGGGCCCGGAGCCTCCTCGCTCAGCGTATCCGGATTCGGCCGCCGGGGCCGGGCGAGGCGACCGGGCCCCCGGCGGCTCCTCGCCCGGGCCGCCCGAACCGCCCGGGCGACGGGGCGGCCGGCCTTCGATAGGCTCGTCGTGGTCCGCGGCGCAGCCCACGGCCGGCGGCGGACGGGCCTGTCGTCCACGGGCGGACGCCAGGACACCAGAGGACCAGGACGCCAGGGCACCAAGCCGGGGTGACGGCACGACGGGAGGACGACCGATGTCCACTGACCCGGTCACCCCTGGCCCGGCCGGAGGCGACAGCGGGTACGGGGAGTCCCTCTTCGAGCCGTGGCAGCCCGGCGAGGGCGAACGCATCGATCTCGGCTCCCTCGCCTACGACCACGTCACCCGGGCCCGGCTGCGCGCCCTCGGGGTCGGCCCCGGGGTCCGCTGCTGCGAGGTGGGTGCCGGTACCGGCACCGTCGCGCGCTGGCTGGCGACGTCCGCCGGGGCCGCCGAGGTCCTCGCCGTCGACCGGGACACCCGCTTCGTCGCGCCGTTCGCGGGCGGGGCGCTGCGCACGCTCACGGCCGACGTCTCCTCGCCCGACTTCGCCCCCGGCCGGTTCGACCTGGTGCACGCGCGCTTCGTGCTGATGCACCTGCCGCAGTGGCACCGGGTCATGGCCCGCCTGCGGGACCTCCTCGTACCGGGTGGGCACCTGGTCCTCGGGGACGCCGTGGACCTCACCACGGCCGGTCCGCCCGACACCCCGTACCGGCTCGCGATGCGGGCGATGTGGCAGGCGTTGCGGACGTCCATCGGCACCGACGTCGGCTGGACGCCCGACAGTCCGCGGTTGCTGCGCGAGCTCGGGCTGTCCGAGGTCGGCGCCGAGGTGTTCGTCCCCGCCCTGCTCGCGGACGCCCCGATCACCGCGTTCTGGCTGGACACCTGGGACCGCACCCGCGAGGCCATGCTCGCCACCGGGCTGGTCGATGCCGAACTCCTCGACGAGGCCCGCGCGTCGCTGGCCTCGGGCACCGTCGCCGACCTCTCTCCCGGCCTGATCACCAGCTGGGGACGCCAGCCCTGAACTCCCGTCCTGAGCAACCGTCCTGACCGCCCGTCCTGAGCACCCCTCCTGAGCACCCGGCCGGGCGCCCAGGACGGGCAGGCCTCACGGAGCGTTGAACAGCAGGGGGAACCCGAGGGCGAGCCAGGGCCTGCGCCCCCAGGCGAGGACCTTGCCGCGGGCCAGCACCGCGTACGGGTTGCACCGGCCGAGGGCGAGCAGCAGGAAGGTCACCGGCTCGGTGAGGATCGTGCAGTCGGGCCGGGCAGCAGGCCCGGGGGAGACCTCGGCGACGCCGTCGCGGAAGGTCACCGTGAAGCGGGCGCCGCCGCGCACCCGCAGGCCGTAGCGGGCGGTGTGACCGGCGGCGGAACGGCCGTCGACCACCCGGGGCATGGCCGTCATCAGGAACGGCAGGGTCAGCGCCACCCGGTGGCGGTCGACCATGTGCGGCCGCCGTAGCGCGACGGCCAGGTCGTACCCGTGCCCGAGCATGTGGGTGAGCAGGTACGAGGCCAGCGTGGCGAGGTCCATCGGCCCGAGCGGGGTCAGTACCGGAGTGGATGCCGGCCGGTCGGCGCAGGCCTCGGTGAAGGCGCGGGCGTGCCGGACGATCTGCTCCGCGAGGACGGCCGCGTCACGCTCGGGAAAGGCGGCCAGGGACGCCGCGTTGGCCGCGGCCAGGCTGTCCGGTGTCCCGTCCCCGTAGCTGCGCCGTTCCCCCTCGGCCAGGGCGGCCATCAGCTCGTTGGCCAGGGCGAGATGGGCCGCCGCCTCGCCCACGGTCCATTGCGCGCCGGGGATCGGCAGACCGGTGTCGGCGCGGTCGCGGAGCAGTGCCGCGGTGTCCTCGGCCACGCCGAGGACGGCGTCGAGGAGGGCGGTGGGCACGGTGTCCTGGGGGACCGGGGCGGGGGTCATGGAGGTGAATCGTGGACCAGGCGGGCCCGGCTGTCCAGAGCCCCGGCGCAGGAGATTACCCGTGAGTACGTCCGGTGGCCGCCCGGCCGGCCCTCGTGGGGCCGGGCGCCGACCACATGACGACGGCCCCGGCGCGTTGAGCGCCGGGGCCGTTGCAGTAGCGGGGACAGGATTTGAACCTGCGACCTCTGGGTTATGAGCCCAGCGAGCTACCGAGCTGCTCCACCCCGCGTCGATGTCTCAACTCTACGGCATCGGCGGCGGCCGGCCGACCAGTTTTCCGTGAGGCCCGGGTCCGGGCCCGCGCCGGCGCTGCCGAGCGCGCCTCGCCGGCCCGCCCGTCGCGCCGAAATCACTCCTCCGGACCGCTTGACGGTCCGTAGGAGCCTCCCGTTATCGCTACATACAGGACAAATGGGATATTCGGGTCCGCTCGGGTGAGAAGCGTCACCTGTTGCCCGCGGTGGCCCCGGGAAGAGCGGGGGAGCCCCGGCGTGACAGGCCGGGGCCTTCTCCGCACGGGCCCGACGGCCCGTCCGCTTCGGGACCAAGGGCCCGAATCCGGTGGACCTTCGTCCACGTCGGAGCCGGTCCGGAGCGGGCAACCGTGGACGGTCACCCGGTGAGTCCCGGGTGACGGGGCCTCCCGTTCGGGTGGCCCCGACTTCTGCCGTCTACCAGGCGCACGGTGTGCGGGAGCACCGCCGTACGCCCCGGAGGACCCGAATTCCATGTCCCGAACCATCGACAACGCCCCGTATACCGGCTTCCACCGGAGACTGGCCCTGGCCTGTTCCGGTGGGCCCCTGCTGGACGGTTACATCCTGAGCATCGTCGGCGTGGCCCTGATCGGGATGCGTCCCGACCTCGGCCTCTCCACCGCCGAGGTCAGCCTGATCGGCGCCGCCGCCCTGGTCGGCATGTTCGTCGGTGGCGCGCTCTTCGGCGTGCTGACCGACAAGATCGGCCGGGAGGTGATGTACACCGCGGACCTGTTGGTGATGGTGGCCTGCTCCGTGCTCTCCTTCTGGGTCGACACGGTGTGGGCGATCGCCGTGCTGCGCTTCGTCCTCGGCCTGGCGGTGGCCGCCGACTACCCGATCGCCACCTCGCTCCTCGCCGAGTGGCTGCCGGCCCGCCAGCGCGGCCGGCTGCTCGGGCAGCAGATCATCGCCTGGTACGCCGGTTCCGTCCTCGCCTATCTGACGGGCTATCTGTTCCTGCGGTTCGGCGGGCAGGGCAGCTGGCGCTGGATGCTGGCCAGCTCCACCGTCCTGTGCGTGGTGTTCCTGGTGATCCGGCGCGGATCGCCCGAGTCGCCGCGCTGGCTCGCCGCCCACGGGCGGGTCGGTGACGCGGTGCGCGTGGTCGAGAAGCACCTCGGTGTCCGGGTCGACGGCCGGGAGCTGATGCCCGATCCCGCCGAGGCCGGCCGCCCCGGCGGTCTGCGCCTGCTGATGACCCAGCCCTACCGGCGCCGCACGCTGTTCTGCGGCCTGTTCTTCCTCTGCCAGGTCGGCCCGCTCTTCGCGATGCTGACCTTCGGCCCGCAGATCCTCGCCTCCTTCGGCATGCCGGGCGGCACCGTGCTGGACACGCTCGGCACCGGGCTGGTGAGCCTGGTCTTCCTCCTGGGCTGCTTCCCGGCCCTTCGGCTGATCGACACGTGGGGCCGTCGCCCGGTGATCATCTGGTCGTTCGCCCTGATGATCGTTCCGCTCGCCCTGCTCGGCGTCTGGCCCGCCGCCCCGGCCGCTGTCGCCGTCATCGCGCTGTGCGCCTACGCGTTCCTCTGCGGTGGGCCCAACGTGCTCGACTGGACCTACCCGAACGAGCTCTTCCCGACCGAGATCCGGGCGACGGCGGTCGGTGTCGCGACGTCGGTGAGCCGGATCGGCGCGGCCGTCGGCACGTATCTGCTGCCCCTGTCGCTCAGCGGGCTCGGCACCGGGCCGACCATGCTGATCGCGGCCGGCACCACGGCCGTCGGCCTGCTCGTGTGCGTCCTGTGGGCCGAGGAGACGCGCGGAACCGCCCTGGGCGCGGCGAAGGGCTCCGACTCGTCGTCGGCCGCGCCGGCCCGCCGCACGCCCGCACCGGTCGGCTGACACCGGCGCTCCCGAGGGCCGTGCCGCCACGGGCCGGGGGAGCGTGTGATGACGCCGGAGGGGGAGGTCGATCCCGTCGACCTCCCCCTCCGGCGTCACCCCGGACGGGCCGTCAGGCGTACCTACCGCAGGGCCGCCAGGTACGCGAGGACGTCCTCGCGGCCGGCCGCCGGGGCGGTGAGAGCGATGTGGTGGTCCGGCCGGACGAGCACGAGGGCGTCGCCGGTGATCCCGTAGGCCCGGCGGAGGTCGCCGTCGGGGTCGTCGAGTGCCACCGGCCGGACGTGGCCGGGCAGTTCGGTGAGAGCGGGGCGGGCGCTCGGACCGAACCCGAGCAGCGTGAAGTGGTCGCCGGCGAAGCGGTCGAAGAGCCGGCCCGGTTCGCCGTCGGGGCCGGGGCAGACGCCGTCCGGTGCCCGGTCGCCGGCCCGGAGCGGGCCGTCGAGGCGGTCGGTCGCGAGCCGGCTCCACCGGTAGCCGAGCGAGAGGCCGGTGAGGTCGCCCACCCGGCCGGCCTCGACGCCGATGCCGGGGGTGCCGATGCCTTCGGTGACGGCGGTCATGCCGGCGGTGGTGACGTCCAGGGTCCAGGCGGCGATCGGCAGGCGTTCCTCCTGGTAGGTGTCCAGCAGGGCCGGTGCGGCGAGACCGCGCACCACGTACCCGAGCTTCCACGCGAGGTTCCAGGCGTCCTGGATGCCGGTGTTCATGCCGAGCCCGCCCGCGGTGGGGTGGACGTGCGCGCAGTCGCCGGCCAGCAGGACCCGCCCCTGGCGGTACCGCTCGGCCATCCGGACATTGACCCGCCAGGTGGAGAGCCAGGTGGCATGGCCGAGCCGGAGGTCCGGGCGGCCGGTGTGCAGGGCGGCCAGTCGCTGGAAGCTCTCCAGCGAGGGGGCGACCGCCCGGCCGTCGGCGTCCGTCTCCGGGCTCGCCTGCAACTGCCAGCGGCGGCTGCCCTCGAACGGGCAGAGCATGAACACGCCCTGCGGCCCGAACCACTGGTGCCAGGCGCCCGGGTCCAGCCCCTCGACCTCGACGTCGCCGCAGACCATCACCGGCTCCGGGTCACCGTCCCCGACGAACGGTATGCCCAGCAGCTTGCGCACCGTGGAGCGGCCGCCGTCGCAGGCGACCAGGTACTCGGCCGAGATCCGCCCGCCGTCGGCGAGGCGTACCTCCACTCCGGCGCCGCTCTGCGTGAAGTCCACGAGCTCGGTGGCGAGTTCCACCGCCACCCCGTACTCGGCGAGCCGCTCGCGCAGCAGCCGTTCCACCCGGGTCTGCGGCAGCCACAGGCTCGCCGGGTAGGGGACGTCGGCGCTGGGGCGGGCGCCGGCGAACGGCTCGGTCTCGTTGACGAACTCGCCGGCGAAGTACTTGCGGAACGGCAGGTGGGTGCGGCCCGCGGCCGCCAGCTGCTCGCGGAGGCCGAGGTCGGCGAGGACCTCCAGACTGCGCGGGTTGAGCGTCTTGCCGCGTGAACCCCGGTGGAACGCGGCTGCCTTCTCGATCACTCGGACCGCGACGCCCTGCCGCGCCAGCCCGCACGCCAGGGTCAGCCCGGTCGGCCCCGCCCCCACGATCACCACGGTTGTCATGTGTGTCCGTCCTTCCGGTTCGTCGATACGCACCATGGAACAGCAACCAGGTAAGAAATGCAACCGAGTAACAAACGTCTCCGGGTTATGATCAAGGCATGAGTCCGAGCGAGCCAGATCCGGGTCTGCGGACCCTCAAGAAGCAGCGCACCCGACAGACCATCGCGGACACGGCCATCGCCCTGTTCCTCGACCGGGGCTTCGACCAGGTCTCGGTGGCCGAGATCGCCGCCGCCGCCGAGGTGTCCAAGCCCACCCTCTTCCGCTACTTCGGAAGCAAGGAGGAGCTGGTCCTGCACCGCTTCGCCGACCACCTCGGCGAGGCCGGGCGGGTCGTGCGCGACCGCGCGGCCGGGCTCACCCCGCTGGACGCCCTGGAGCGCCACCACCTGGACCGGCTGGCGGCCCGCGACCCCAACACCGGGCTGACCGACGACCCCGAGGTGCTGGCCTTCCTCCGGCTGATCTACGAGACCCCGAGCCTCTCCGCCCACCTCCGCGACTACGTCGACGCCGACACCCGTGCGCTCGCCGAGGCGCTGGACCCGGGCGGGAGCGTGGCCGCCCGGCTGGTCGCCGCCCAGTACGCGGCGGTGCGCCAGGTCCTCGCCCACGCCACCTGGACCAGGCTCGCCGAGGGGCTGGACATCGGCGACGTCGCGCGGCAGGCCGCGGCCGAGCTGGCCGAGGCGTTCGCCCTGCTGCGCGGTGGCGCCGCCGCCCACGGATTCTGACCCCGGGGCGCGGGCTGTCCCTCGGGTGAGGCCCCTCCGCTCGGCATCCGCATGATCGAACACAAGGCGACAGGTATCGACACGGACTGTCGGTCCGATTCCGCCCCGAGAGGATGCGGAGACCCTCGATTCCCTCACGAAAAGTAACTCTTCGTCACTGAAAGTGCAGGAAAGACCCGGTTGGACGCTCGCTTCAGCGGGTTGGTCGGAATCCTTGACACAATCAAACAGGGCTCCGAGGCCCTGCGTCACCCTCGACTGTTTGCGCAAACATCGACGGTGGGCGGTGCTCAGCCCCGGGCCGCCGGCGGCGGTGCGGCCGAACTGGCCCGGACCACCAGCTCCGGCGGCACCGAGACGGCCGTGACGGCGGACTTCCCGCCCTGCGGCGGATCGATCTGATCGAGGAGCAGGGCCACGCACTGTCGGCCGACCTCCTCGAAGTCCTGCCGCACGGTGGTCAGCGGGGGGGTGAAGTAGGCCGCTTCGGGGATGTCGTCGAAACCGACCACGCTCACGTCCTCCGGCACGCGGCGGCCGGCCTCGTGCAGGGCGCGGACGAGGCCCAGCGCGAGCTGGTCGTTGGCGGCGAAGACGGCGGTGACGTCCGGGCTGGAGGCGATCCGCCTCCCGAGCTGGTAGCCGGAGGCAGCCGTCCAGTCACCGAATCGGACCGGCGGGACGGGCGCCCCGGCGGACTTGAGGGAGTCGTGCCAGGCGGCGGCACGACGCCGCGCCGCATGGGAGTTCTGCGGTCCGCCGAGATGCCAGACCGTCCGGTGCCCGAGGTCGAGCAGGTGCCGAACGGCCGCCGTGACCCCCGCGGCCTGGTCGGTGTCGATGGAGGAGTGCCGCCGCGCCGGGTCCCCGTCCGCCACGACGACCGGCACCCCGGAGGACACGTCGAAGCCCGGCCGGTCGAGGATCTGGGCCTCGATGACGGCGAGTCCGTCGACGGCCTGCTCGGTGAGCTGGCGGACCGCCCGCTGGACGGCCTCCTCGGTCTCGTTCTCGACGCAGACCACGCTGACCGAGTAGCCGGACGCCTGTGCGGCGCGCGAGATGGCGGCGAGGGTGCGGGCGTTGCCCTGGGCGGTGATGTCGAAGGTGACCACGCCGAGGGCGTGGAAGCGCCCGAGCGTGAGCGCTCGGGCGGCGCTGTTGCGCTGGTAGCCGAGCATGCGCATCGCGGAGAGCACCCGGTCGCGCGTCTGCGGCTCCACGTTGGAGCGGTTGTTGGCGACCCGGGAGACGGTCTGCGCGGACACTCCCGCCAGAGCCGCCACGTCCGCCTGCGAGGCCGGTCGCCGCGCGGCGCGCGAGGTCGCCGTGGGCGTGTCCGCGGAGTCCATGCCGCCACCCTCTCCTGATGTCTGCGTGAACATCGTACGGGCGCGACGGGCGGTTCGGAGCCGTCGGCTCGTTCCGCGGGCGGCGATCCGGCCCGTCGGCGGGCCGGCGGGGCCGCCGGGTGCCCACCGTCCGCCCGTGCGGACCGGCGGAAGTGGACGCATGAGGCTGTCGGTCTCTGTTGATTCACGTCCGGTTCGGACGGCCGGCCTGTCCGGCCTCCGGCGGAACCTCTGGCCGTGACCGTGGGGAGCGCCGCCCCGATGGCGCGCTGCTCGACGGCCCCCATTGCGTCGGAGATCCGAAAGACCGGCTCCGACCTGCGATTCTCCACGGCATGACGCCTCTGATGGCTGCCCCGGAAGGGCGGCCGGCGAGCGCTGTCGGACGCGGTCGAGGCCGGTCGCGGAGTCGCATCGCCCTGTTCCGGTGCCTTGACGCCCTGCAACCCGACGGTCAACACTCAACACCATCACCATGTTGGCGCAAACATACGCCACGAAGCCGTGATCACGTCACCCCACCGCACCACCTCCCCGCCGATCGCGGCGCCGTGACCGTCCGGCGCCCGCCCCGACCCGCCCGCACACGGCGGCGACCGGGCGGGCGCCGGTACCCGGCCACGCCCGACCCTCACGCCCGACCCTCACCAGGAGTCAGCGACACCATGCCAGGCCTCCAGATCGATGGAAACGACTTCACCCTCGACGGCGCACCCTTCCGCATCATCTCCGGCGGACTGCACTACTTCCGGATCCACCCGGACCACTGGGCCGACCGCCTGCGCAAGGCCAGGCTCATGGGCCTCAACACCGTCGAGACCTACGTCGCCTGGAACCTCCACCAGCCGACCCCCGACACCTTCCGGATGGACGGCGGTCTCGACCTCCCGGCCTTCCTCGACCTCGCGGCCGCCGAAGGACTCCACGTCCTGCTCCGCCCCGGCCCCTACATCTGCGCCGAATGGGAGGGGGGCGGCCTGCCGTCCTGGCTGCTCGACCGCCCCGGCATCGAGCTCCGCAGCCAGCACCCCGACTACCTCTCGGCGGTGGAGGGCTACTTCGAGCGCCTCCTCCCCCCGGTCGTGGAACGCCTCGCGACCAGGGGCGGCCCGGTGGTGGCCGTGCAGGTCGAGAACGAGTTCGGGGCCTACGACGACGACACCTCGCACCTCGAACACCTCGCGGCCCTGCTGCGCCGGCACGGCGTCGACGTCCCGCTGTTCACCTGCGACCAGCCGGCCGACCTGGCCCGCGGCTCCCTGCCCGGCGCCCTCGCCACGGCCAACTTCGGCAGCCGCTCCCGCGAGGGGCTCGCCGCCCTGCGCGCCCACCAGCCCACCGGGCCGCTGATGTGCGCGGAGTTCTGGATCGGCTGGTTCGACCGCTGGGGCGGGCACCACGTGGTCCGCCCGGCCGACGAGGCCGCACAGGAGCTGGACGACCTGCTGTCGACCGGAGCCTCGGTCAACCTCTACATGCTCCACGGCGGTACCAGCTTCGGGTTCACCAACGGCGCCAACGACAAGCACACCTACCGTCCCACCGTCACCTCCTACGACTACGACGCCCCGCTGGACGAGGCCGGCGATCCCACCGAGAAGTACCGTGCCTTCCGCGACGTCATCGCGAAGTACGCCCCGGTTCCCGACGCCCCCGTACCCGCGCCGGCACCGAAGCTCGCCGCCCGCACCGTGCCGCTGCCCGACAGCGCCGGGCTGTTCGCGAACGGCTCGGCGTTCGGCAGCCCCGTCCGGTCCGAGTGCCCGCTCACGATGGAGCAGCTGCGGCAGGACTTCGGATTCGTCCGCTACGAGGCCGTCCTGCCGCGGTCCGGGCCGGCGGTACTGGAGCTGGCGGACGTGCGCGACCGCGCGCAGGTCTTCGTCGACGGCCAGCCGGTCGGCGTCCTGGAGCGCGAGCGCCACGAGCACGCCATCGCCTTCACGGTGCCCCGGTCCGACAGCGTGCTGACCGTGCTGGTGGAGAACCAGGGCAGGGTCAACTACGGCCGGGGGCTGCACGACCCGAAGGGCCTGGTCGGCCCGGTCCGGCTCGACGGCGAGGACCTCCGTGGCTGGACCAACCTGCCGCTGCCGCTGACCTCCCTCGACGAACTCGTCTTCACCACCGGAACGCCGGTCGTCGGCCCCGCGTTCCACCGCGGGAGCCTCCACCTCGACGAGCCCGCCGACGCGTTCCTGCACCTGCCCGGCTGGACCAAGGGGAACGTGTGGGTCAACGGCTTCCACCTCGGCCGGTACTGGTCCCGGGGCCCGCAGCGTTCGCTCTACCTGCCCGGCCCCGTCCTGCGCCCGGGATCGAACGAGATCACGGTGCTGGAGCTGCACGCGGCCCCCGCCGGCCGTGCCGTCCGGCTCGGGGGGACGCCCGACCTCGGGCCCACCGAGGAGTGAGGACGGTGCCGCCATGACGGCGGGGGGCGTGGGGGGGGGGGACCCCGCAGGGGGGCCCCGCGCGGGGCGCGGGGGGCGGGGCGGGC
>NZ_JBHVWC010000097.1:19358-27414 GCF_042882445.1 Kitasatospora sp. NPDC058218
GGGGGCCCCCCCCCCCCGGGCCACCGGCGCTTTTTGGCGGGGCCCCCCAGGCGGGCGGGGCGCGTGGGGGGTCCGCACCCCGCAGGCGCCCCGCTCGCTGCCACGGTCGGTCGTGCCGGACGGGCACGTGCCCGCGCGGACCGCGAACCCGCGCCGCGCTGCGGGCGGGCCTACCGGTCGTCGGTGGCCGTGGCGGTCTCGGGAGCGCCCGTGACGACCAGTTCGCCGACCCTGTCCGCGAGGACCGCCAGGGCGTCCGGCGGCATCCTGTCGTCGGTGATGAACCACCCGATCTGGTCCAGATCGGCGAAGGTGCTGAGCCCGGTGATGCCCCACTTCGTGTGGTCCGCCGCCACGGCGACCCGGCGGGCGCGGGAGAGGAACATCCGATTGGTCTGTGCCTCGGCGAGGTTGGGGCTGGTCAGGCCCTGGTGCTCGGTGACTCCGTGGGTGCCGAGGATCAGCAGGTCCACGTGGAGGGAGGCGATGGCGTGATCGGCGATGGGGCCGACGAGAGCCTCGGAGCGGGTCGCGCTGCCACCCGTCAGGAGCACCACGGGTGTGCGGTGGGCGGCGTCCGCCGCGCTGCGGACGAGGCGTTCGATCGGCAGGGAGTTCGTGAGGATGGTCAGGTCCGGAATGTTCAGCAGCTGTGCCGCCACGGCGTGGGTGGTGGTTCCGCCGCTGATGGCCACCACCGTGCCGGGGTTGACCAGGGCCGCGGTCGCCTCGGCGATGGCGGCCTTGGCCGCGGATTCCAGGGTCGACTTCACCTCGAACCCGAGTTCTTCGCTGGTGCCCGCGGCGACCGCGCCGCCGTGGACCTTCTCCACCGCGCCGGACCGGGCCAGGGCGTCGAGATCGCGGCGGACCGTCATGTCCGACACCCCGAACGTGACGACGAGATCGGAGACGCGCACGGCGCCGTCGCGTCGGACCGCCTCCAGGATGAGGGCGCGGCGCTGTTGGACGAGCAGTCCCTGGTCGGACATTCCCATACCTGTCGTCGACTCCCTCGAACGGACCGAATATAGCGCAGGAGGATTTTCGGACACCGGGTGCGAGGAGAGCGGATCAAGGAGCCCGCACAGGGCGCCGTTCACCTCCCGCGGGGCGCCGCCGGGCCGTGTGGCGGCCCGGACCGGCTCGCGGCCGGTACCGCGACCGCCGGTGGCGCCCGTTCCGTGACGGGCGCCACCGGCGGACGGTGGCGATCAGGCCGACCCTCGGCGGCCCTCGCCGTTCCGCCGGGCCCACCGAGCCGGCCGCACCGTTCGTGCCACGGCGGGGTCGGCTCGGGTCCGGCGGAAGCCAATGCGTGCGTGCCTGTCGGCCGCGGTCCGGGTGGTGTCAGGCGGGGAGGCCGATGGGGCGCTCGCCGTTGCGGCGCTGCTGGATGACGACGGCGACGACGAGGAGCGCACCCTGGGCGACGTTCTGCCAGAAGGAGTTGATGCCCTGGACGGTGAGGCCGTTCTCCAGGCAGCCGAGGAGGGCGACGGCGAGGAGGGTGCCACCGATGCCGCCCTTGCCGCCCTTGAGTGCGGCGCCGCCGAGGGCGGCGGCGGTGATGGCCTTGAGTTCGAGGCCTTCGCTGCCGGAGACGGGCTGGCCGCTGCCGGTGCGGGCGGTGAGGAGGATGCCGGCGACGGCGGCGACGGTGCCGATGAGGGCGTAGACGGCGATCAGGTACTTGTTGATGTTGATGCCGGCGAGGCGGGCGGCGGTGTCGTTGCCGCCGATGGCGTAGAGGTTGCGGCCGATGTCGGTGTACTTGAGGAGGAGGTGGACGGCGAGGGCCGTGAGGATCAGGATCCAGACCATGACGGGCAGGCCGGCGATCTTGCCGCGCCCGAGGAAGATGAAGATGTCGTTGTTGAGGACGTAGCCCTGGGCGCGGCCGTTGGAGATGAGTTGGGCGAGGCCCTTGTAGGCGGCGAGTCCGGCGAGGGTGGCGATGGTGGGGTTGACGCGGCCGTAGACGATGACGACGCCGTTGAGGATGCCGATCAGGATGCCCACGCCGACGGCGGCGGCCATGCCGGCGAGGGCGTTGGAGCCGGCGCTGGTGAAGGCCATCGCGGAGACGACGGAGGCGACGCCGGCCTGGGAGCCGACGGAGATGTCCAGGCCGCCGCAGATGATGACGACGGTCTGGACGACGGCGAGCAGGCCGGTGATGGTCGCGGCTTCGGCGATGACCTGCATGTTGGTGAGGCTGAGGTAGTTGTCGTTGAGCACCCCGAACAGGGTGAGCACGACGACCAGGGCGCCGATCAGGCTGAGGTTCTGCCCGCCGACCGAGGCCAGGACCTTCGGTGAGACCGCGGACCGGCGCGGGGCGTGGCCGCCGTTCTCGGCGGACGGCGTGGTGCTGGTGGTGGTGCTCATACGGAAGCTCCGGGGGCGGGGGCGGGCGTGGTCGCGCCGGCGAGGTCGTCGGTGGTGGTCAGGTCGTCGGCCATGGCGAGGTTGAGGATGGCTTCCTCGTTCGCCTCGGCGCGGCTCAGCTCGCCGGTGATGTGGCCGTTCTGCATGACGAGGATGCGGTCGGCGAGACCGAGGACCTCGGGGAGTTCGGAGGAGATGACGAGGACGGCGACCCCTTCGGCGGCGAGGTCGGCGATGATCTGGTAGATCTCCGCCTTGGCGCCGACGTCGATGCCGCGGGTGGGCTCGTCGAGGATGAGGACCTTCGGCCTGCGGGCGAGCCAGCGCGCCAGGACGACCTTCTGCTGGTTGCCGCCGGAGAGCTTGCGGACCTCGTGTTCGATCGAGGGGGTGCGCACCCGCAGCCGGTCCGTGTACTCCTGCGCGAGGTCGCGTTCGGCGGCGCG
Source organism: Kitasatospora sp. NPDC058218 (assembly GCF_042882445.1). Lineage (NCBI taxonomy): Bacteria > Bacillati > Actinomycetota > Actinomycetes > Kitasatosporales > Streptomycetaceae > Kitasatospora > Kitasatospora sp. NPDC058218. Next base: position 22,196 of record NZ_JBHVWC010000097.1, read on the forward strand.
GCGCACGAAGCGGAACCGGCGCAGGCGTTCCAGGACGACGAGTGAGGTGTTGTCGCGGATGGAACGGTGCAGGAACAGGGCCTGGGCCTTGCGCTCCTCCGGGGCGAGGCCGAGGCCGGCGCGGATGACGGCGCCGGGGTTGCCGGAGGGCAGGCGCTTGCCGTCGAGGGTGACGGTGCCGGAGTGGATCGGCAGGTCGCCGGCGAGGGCGAGGGCGAGCTCGGAGCGCCCGGCGCCGATCAGGCCGGCCAGGCCGACGACTTCGCCCGCGTGGATCTGCAGGTCGATGTCGCGCACCGCGTCGGTGGTGACGCCGCGCACGTCGAGGACGAGGCGGTCGGTGGCGACGCGTTCGCGGGAGAACATGGTGGTCAGGTCGCGGCCGACCATGAGGCGGACGAGGTCGCCCTCGGTGGTGGTGGCGGCGTCCTGGATGCCGGCGAGGGTGCCGTCGCGCAGGACGGCGATGCGGTCGGCGAGTTGGAAGATCTCCTGCATGCGGTGGGAGACGTAGACGACGGCGACGCCGTCGTCGCGCAGGCGGCGGATGAGGGCGAACAGCGCGTCGACCTCGTGTTCCGACAGCGAGGAGGTGGGCTCGTCGAAGGCGATGACCTTCGCCTCGCCGGTGAGGGCGCGCAGGATCTCGACCAGCTGGCGTTGGGCCGGGGTGAGTCGGGAGCCGAGCAGGTCCGGGTCCAGGACCTTGTCGAAGCCCAGGCGCTTGAGGTCGGCGGTGATGCGGCGGCGCAGTTCGGCGCGGTCCAGACGTCGGCCGGCGGTGCGGGGCAGGGAGCCGGCGTAGACGTTCTCGGCGACGGAGACGTGCGGGATGATCTCGGGTTCCTGCGGGATGATCCGGATCCCGGCCGCGCGCGCCTGGGCGGGCGAGGCGAGGTCCACCCGCTTGCCGTCGAGCAGGACGTGACCCTCCGTCGGCTGGTGGTCGCCGGTGAGGATCTTCAGCAGGGTGGACTTGCCGGCGCCGTTCTCGCCCATGAGGGCGGTGACCTGGCCGGGTGGGAAGTCGAGGGTGACACCGCCGAGGGCCTGGACCGCGCCGAACCGCTTGGTGACCTGGTGGACACCGGCGCTGCCGGCGGTGGGCGGACGGGGATCCGGGTTCGCGTGGTGGGCTGGGCTCATCGGGGTCACCTCGGAGTCGTACGGGAGGGTTGAGGGGGCTCGCGACCGGTGCACCGCGGTCGCTTGCGCGGGGGAGGAGTGCGGGAGGTGCGGCCGGGGTTGGGCCGTCCGGCCCTCGGGGAGCGGGAGCGCCCCCCGGCCCGGCGGGGCGGCGGCCCGGCCGGGAGAGGGGGGATCCGGTCTGCCCGGGGGCGTCAGTTGCAGGTGACGCCGGCGTTCTGCCAGGTGGTGGGGTCGACCATGGTGGTGGGGGCGAAGGCCTCCTTGGGGAAGTCCTTGCTGTTCTTGAGCTTGTCGTACATGGTCTGGACGGCGAGGGCGCCGACGTCCTTGCCGTTGATGAACAGGGCGGCCTTCATGCCGGTGGGCTTGTTGCCGGCCCAGTTCTTGCAGGCGAGGTAGGCGCCGAGGCCCACGCCGATGACGTTGTCGGCGCTGATCCCGGCGTTCTGCAGGGCGGTGACACCGCCCTGGACGTTCTCGTCGTTGCAGCCCCAGACGACCCAGTGCTTGACGCCGGCGTTGGCGGTGATGGTCGCGGCGATCTTGTCCTGGGCGCCGGTGGGGGTGTTGTCGGTGGCGACGTCGATGCTCTGGACGCCGGGGACGGCGGCGCCGAAGGCCTCCTTGGCGCCCTTGACGCGGTCGCCGCAGACGGTGACGTCCTGCTTCCAGGCGGAGATGACCCGGGTGTCGGCCGGGTTCCAGCCGGCCTTCTTGAACTCCTCGCCGGCGCGCTTGCCGACCTCGGTGCCCATCTGGGCGCCGGAGAAGCCGATCCGGGCGACGAGGTCGTCCTTGGCGCAGGCGGCGGGGTCGGGGCCGGTGGCGCAGATCTGGTCGTCCGAGGTCAGCAGGGCGACCTTGGCGTCCTTGGTGGTCTGCACGACCTGCGGGCCCACGGCCGGGTCAGGGACGACGATGATCACGCCGTTGGTCTTCTGCGCGATCGCGGACTGGACCTCGCTGATGGTCTTGTTGGCGTCACTGCCCAGGTTGACCACCTTCAGGTCGACGCCCAGCTCCGCGGCCTTGGCCTTCGCACCGGCCGCCTCCCCGACGAAGTACTCCTGGTCGCCCTGCTTCTGCAGGTAGGTGATCGAGATCTTCCCGCTGACCGGCGCGACCGAGGCGTCGCCCCCGGCGACGGACTCCTGGCCCGTCGAACACGCGGTCGTCAGGCCCACGGCGAACAACAGACCGGTCGCGGCAACAACGCGGCTGGCAGGACGGAACATTTGGGAGCTCCTTCGTGCGGGCGACGACTCCGGCGCCCACAAAGGGTCGAGGGGAACTGTCCGTTCGAATCCCCGGGCGGACGTGGGAGCCGATCGGCCGTGCTCGCTCGGCCATACGTTCGGCCGGACGAGAGAAGCATCAGCAACCATCAAGAATCAACACGGTCAAACGGGATGGCACATATGACATCCCTGTTGCGGTACATCGTCAAGTGGAAGTCGGGGACGAGACCAGCTTGTAACCTGTCGGCCCCCTGGGGTCCGGCGCCCGGAGGCGGGGTGCGGCCTCGTTCGGTCGAGTGTCCGATTTTAGGGAGTGTTGACTTTTGTGTGCTCTCGTTTGAATATGAGCGCGATGCTCGCTCAGGCCGGGTAGCCGACACGGGGCCCCGTAGAGAAGGAAGCCATGATCAAAACGTCGGACAAGCTCGCGGACGGTCGCGAACTCCTCTACTTCGACCCGGAGGAGGCCGTTCCCCGCGAGCCCTCCCTCGACCGGCGCCCGCTGGAGCCGGCGGCCAGCCTGTCCGAGATCCGCCGCGACCCGACCACCGGAAGCTGGGTGACGGTGGCCGCGCACCGGCAGGCCCGCACCTACCACCCACCGGCGGACGAGTGCCCGCTCTGCCCCTCCCGCGAAGACCGGCTCAGCGAGATCCCGGCCTCCGACTACCGGGTCGTCGTCTTCGAGAACCGCTTCCCGTCGCTGGCCGGTCACGCCGACCCCGAGCTCCTCGGCCACCCGGTGGCCGAGTCAGCCGCCGGCACCGGGCGCTGCGAGGTCGTCTGCTTCACCGCCGATCACGGCTCGTCGTTCGCCGACCTGACCGAGTCCCGGGCCCGCCTCGTCCTCGACGCCTGGACGGACCGGACCGCCGAACTGTCCGTGCTGCCCGAGGTCGGGCAGGTCTACATCTTCGAGAACCGCGGCGCCGAGATCGGCGTCACGCTCGCCCACCCGCACGGACAGATCTACGCGTTCCCCTTCGTCCCGCCGCGCACCGCCCGGATGATCGAGCAGGCCGGCCGGCACCGCGCCGCCACCGGCCGCAACCTCTTCGAGGACGTGCTGGCCGCCGAACGCGCCGATCCGGTCCGCGTGGTGCTGGCCGGCGAGCACTGGACCGCCTTCGTGCCGTTCGCCGCCCGCTGGCCCTACGAGGTGCACCTCTACCCCAACCGTCGGGTCGCCGACCTGACGCAGCTCGACGAGGCCGAGCGCGCCGAGTTCCCCGGCCTCTACCTGGAACTGCTGCGGCGCTTCGACCGCCTGTTCGTCGAGGAGGGCCGGCACGAGCAGGCCCGGCCGACGCCGTACATCGCGGCCTGGCACCAGGCACCTGCCGTGGACGGCCACGAACTGGCGCTGCACCTGGAGTTGTTCACGATCCGTCGTACGGCGGGCAAGCTGAAGTTCCTCGCCGGCGTGGAGTCGGGCATGGACGCGTTCGTCAACGACGTGTCGCCGGAGGCGGCCGCACAGCGCCTCCGAGAGGTCGCCTCATGAGGACGTACCTGGTCACGGGTGGCGCCGGCGATGTCGGCAGCGTGGTCGCCGCCCACCTGCTGGAGGCGGGACACCGGGTGACCGTCCTGGACGGCATCGTCGCCGACGTTCGGACGCTCACCCAGGAGCGGAGCAGCGGAAGGCGGCGGTCCCGATGACGAACCCGGCCCCGACCCTCGGCCACAGCGTGCCCCAGGCCCCGGCCGGGGTCTGGGCGGCTCCCGGCCGGGTCAACCTGATCGGCGAACACACCGACTACAACGACGGGTTCGTCCTGCCGATCGCCCTGCCCCAGGCGGCCCGCGCCACCGTCCGCCCGCGGCCGGACGGGCTGTTGCGGCTGTACAGCGAACAGGGCGACGGATCCACCGTCGAACTCGACGTCACCGCGCTCACCCCCGGCAGCGTGGACGGCTGGGCCCGCTACCCGGCCGCCGTGGTCTGGACCCTGCGCGAGGCCGGCCACCAGGTCGGCGGCGCCGACGTGCACATCGACAGCGAGGTACCGACCGGCGCGGGCCTCTCCTCCTCGGCGGCGATCGAATGCGTGGTGGCCGCCGCCTACAACGACCTGTACGGCCTCGGGCTGGACGGCCCCGAACTGGCCCGGATCGCGCAGCGGGCCGAGAACGCCTTCGTCGGCGTCCCCTGCGGGATCATGGACCAGATGGCGTCGATGTGCTGCCGTGAGGGCGGCGCGCTCTTCCTCGACACCCGCGACCTGTCCGCCCGCCACGTCCCGCTCGACCTCCTCGGCGCCGGGCTTCGGCTGCTCGTCGTCGACACCCGGGTCAAGCACGACCTCGCCGACGGCGCGTACGCACGGCTGCGGGCGGGCTGCGAGCGGGCCGCCGCCCTCCTCGGCCTGCCCGCCCTGCGCGACCTCGACCCGGACGGGCCGGCGTCGGCGCTGGCCCGGTTGCCGGACGAACTCCGTCCGCTGGTACGGCACGTGGTGAGCGAGAACGGGAGGGTGGGCGAGGCGGTGGCCCACCTCGACGCGGGTGACCTGCGCGCACTCGGCCCGATCCTGACCGCCGGGCACGCCTCGCTCCGCGACGACTACGGCGTCTCCTGTCCGGAGACCGACCTCGCCGTCGCCACTGCTGTCGACGCCGGCGCGCTGGGTGCCCGGATGACCGGCGGCGGCTTCGGCGGCTCGGTGATCGCCCTGGTCGACGCCGACGCGGTGCCCACCGTCACCGCCGCGGTCGAGACGGCTTTCCGGCAGGCCGGCCACACCGCCCCCCGCACGTTCACCGCCGTCCCCGCGTCCGGCGCCCGCCGGATCGCCTGACCGGCCGTCGCCGCCGACCCGGCCACCACGG